>JBFOLW010000069.1:0-6444 GCA_040830305.1 Erythrobacter sp. | reverse complement strand
TGCACTCGGCGCGGCAGCGTCCAGTGCGCGTATCAGCCCGCGCGCTTGCCTTCGCCGCGCTTGGCCTGCTGCGCGGTAAAGTCGACCTCGGTGACATTGTCGAGCTTGTCCTTGGCAAGCAGGCCCTGCTCGTCGAGCCTTTCGAGCACTTGCGCAGCCGGTTCAGGGCGACCGTAATGATAGCCCTGGCCCTTCATCTTGCCCATGCGCTTCAGCGCTTCGAGAACGAACTCGTTCTCGATACCTTCGGCGGTCACCGGAAGCTTGAGGCCGTCGCTCATCGCCACGATTGCATCGACGAGCTTGGCGCCGTGCTCCTCTTCCTTGAGCTCCGCGATGAAGGCGCGGTCGATCTTGAGGCGGTCAAAGGGGAGGCTGCGCAGCTGTGCCAGGCTTGAATACCCGGTGCCGAAATCATCGAGGCTGACGCAAACGCCTTGGTTACGCAGGCTGCTGATCATCGACCGGACCATGCCGACATTGTCGTGCAGGCAGCTCTCGGTGATCTCGATATCCAGCCGGTTTGGCGGAAAGTTATGCCGCACGAGGAGCTTGAGCAGCTTCTGCGCGAACCAAGGATCGCGCATTTGTACCGGCGAGATGTTGACTGACAGCGTCAGCTCGGAATCCCACTGCTTGGCATCCTCGAATGCCTGGGCGATCAGCCCCTCGCTCATTTCCGCGATCACGCCGATTTCCTCGGCGATTGGAATGAAGATGTCGGGACCGACCACCCCCATTTCGGGAGATTCCCAGCGGGCGAGCATTTCGAACCCGACGAGCTTGCCGCTCTCGATGTCGATTTGCTGTTCGTAATAGGGCCGGAATTCGCCGTTGGCGATGCCCCGGCGGATGCCCGCTTCCAGTTCGTTGCGGAAGCGCAGCTCGTTTTCCATCGAGGGTTCGAACCAGTAGAACCGGTTCTTGCCCTGCTTCTTGGCGTGATACATCGCGATATCCGCCTTGTGCATCAGCTTCTGCGCCGAAACGGTACCGTCGCGCGTGCCGTCCATCTGCCTGCTCGAGGCGATACCGATCGACATCGTCACCTCGATCGCGGAATCGGCCACTTCGACCGGCCGCGCGACCTGTTCGATCATGCGGGTGGCGAGTTGGTCGACGCGGTCTGGTACCTGCGGGTGATAGGGCACAACGCAAACAAACTCGTCCCCGCCAAGCCGAGCTATGGCCGCGCCATCGGGCAACAAGCGCTGAATACGGGCGGCGGTCGTTCGCAGGACTTCGTCTCCGGCCTGATGACCATGGAGGTCATTGACCTGCTTGAAACTGTCGAGGTCGATAGCGATCGCCGCAAGGGCGTTCTCGCGGCGTTCCAGATCGGCCAGCAACTGGCCGAGGACCGACGTGAAGCTGCGACGGTTGTGGCAACCGGTCAGATGGTCGATATCGGCTAGGCGCCGCGCTTCCTCTTCGGACTCGCGCCGACTTTTGAGCTCCTCGGTCAACGCCTTGTATCGGTGCCAGCCCAGAAGAATCAAAGCGATGTTGAGGAGCAGGGCGTTCGTTAGGGCAACGTCGAGAGAGGGGGCGTCGCCGGTCAACGCTGACAGAAGATTGGGCAAAACAACGCCGGCCGTCCCGACGAACAGGATAATGGCCGCGAAGGCTATCCCGAGGGTCACCATATCGTGATCGCGGCGAGGGGCCTTCGCCTCCCTGCTCGGAGGCCGCCCTCCGGTCGTATCTGCTCTCTTGCCGACCAATCTCGCCCCCTTGGAGTTTTGGACCCCGTTGCGATAGGCCATGTCTGACTAAGAACCCGTTAATCGATCGCCTTGCCGGGGTGGCCAGCCCGCGCGTATCCCGCTACCCGCCCGATACCGAGACAAACCGACGGAGCAGATCCTGCAATGCGCTATTGGCTGATGAAATCCGAACCCTTCAAATACAGTTGGGACGATCTCGTCACGGAGCAGGAGGGGACCTGGGATGGCGTGCGAAACCACCGTGCCAAGAACAATCTCGCCGCCATGGAAGTAGGCGACCAGGCCTTCTTCTACCACTCGCGCGAGGGGCTCGAGATCGTCGGAATTTGCGAAGTCAGCGTGGCAGGGATCACCGATCCGACCGATCCCGAAGGCAAGTGGGCAGCGGTCAAGGTAAAGCCCAGGACCAAGCTGCCGCATCCTGTCACGCTCAAGCAGATCAAGGCCGAGCCCAAGCTGGCCGAATGCGAACTGGTCAAGCTTTCGCGTTTGTCGGTTGCGGAGATCAAGCCCGACGAATGGTCGGTGATTTGCTCAATGGCGGGCATCTGACGGTCCAGCCCGCAGGAACGCTGCCCCGCCATCTTCCGTTGCCAAGGTGACCTTAGCAACGGAGACCAGACATGAAACGGTTCGAAGGCAAGCGGATCCTCATCACCGGCGGCACCAGCGGCATGGGCCTCGCTGGCGCCAAAATGATCGTCGAGGAAGGTGGCGAGGTCGCCGTCACCGGAACCAGTCAGGACCATCTCGACGAAGCTGGCGCGGCCCTGCCATCAGGCTCGCTGGTCCTGCGCAACGATGCCTCCGATCCGGAAGCGGCCAAGGAACTCGGCGCAAAGGTAAAGCAGCAGATGGGCTCAGTCGACGGCGTCTGGCTCAACGCCGGCTTCGGCAAGTTCGGCGATAACGACAAGGTCGATGCGGAAACATTCGACGGCATGACCAACGTCAATGTGCGCGGGCCGGTGCTGCAGATGACCGAACTTATCCCGCTCATTTCCGACGGAGGAGCGGTTGTCGTGACCGCTTCGGTCTCACCCTATCTCGGACAACCGCAGGGCGCGGTCTATGCGGCGACCAAGGGCGCCGTGACCGCGTTGACGCGCAGCTGGGCGGCGGACCTCGCGGGACGGGGCATCCGCGTAAACTCCATCGCGCCGGGCCCGATCGAAACCAACTTCTTCGAGGGCATGGGCCTGTCCGACGAAGAGGTCGAAGGGTTTGCCAAGCAGATCAAGAAGATGGTCCCGCTGGGTCGCTTCGGCTCTTCGGAAGAAGCGGCGCAGGTCGCCTTGTTCCTGCTGTCCGAGCAGGCAAGCTACGTGACCGGATCGCAATATATGGTCGATGGCGGGATGACGATGCGCTGACGCCTACCGGCTGCGCAATCCGCTGACGCTCGCCCCGCTCGCGGCAAGCTGCTCGATATCGATGGTGCAGTGGATCAGTCGCAACCCACCGCGTCCCTGCGCATCGACCAGCGCATCCTTGAATTTCTGCGTGGTCGCCGCACGCGCAGACCAGCCACCGAAAGCTTTGGTCAGGGCGGCGAAATCGGGGTTGGCGAGACGGGTCGCGCTGATCCGGTCATCGCCGGGGAATTCGCGTTCCTGGTGCATGCGGATGGTTCCGTAGGCCGAGTTGTCGACCACGATCACGATGAGATTTGCGCCATGCTGGGCAGCAGTGGCCAGTTCCTGGCCGTTCATCAGGAAATCGCCGTCGCCGGCCACTGCGACGACTGTGCGTTGAGGGAAACGCAGCGCGGCTGCGACCGCTGCCGGAACGCCATAGCCCATGGCGCCGCAGGTCGGTGCGAGCTGTGTCGGTAGCCCGTCATAGCGCCAGTAGCGGTGCCACCAGCCCGAGAAATTGCCCGCGCCATTGCAGATGATGGTGTCGGCCGGGAGCGTGTCGCGCATGAATTGCACGGCCTGGCCCATGTCGAGTGCATGGTCGTTCGGGTGCGCGGTCGCCCAGGCTTGCCACTCAGCATGGGCCTCTCGGCCTGCGTCGAAATCGATCGCGTCGCCCTCATCCCACAGGGCCGCGCTTTCGGCGAAATCGTCCATCGCTGCACAGATCGAAAGGTCCGCGGGATAGACGCTGCCGAGTTCATTCGGGTCCGGGTGGACATGGACCAACTTGCGATCGGGTGCGGTCAGCGGCGGTACGGTGTAGCCGTCGGTCGTGGCCTCACCGAGGCGTGCACCGATGGCAAGGATGAGATCGGCGTTCTTTACGCGCTCGACGAGCTTGGGATTGGGGCCGTAGCCGAGGTTCCCGGCAAACACCGGGCTCGAAGGCGATATCGCATCCTGCCGGCGGAAAGCGGTCGCGACGGGAATGCCAAGCCGTTCGGCGAAGAGCTGGAAATGCGCACGCGCTTTGGCGTTCCATCCTGCACCCCCGATGATGGCGATGGGCGCGGCGGCATCGGCGATCAGTGCCATCATCGCCTGCATCGCGTCGGGGCAGGGCGCTTGTGCAGGGCGCTCGACGCGTGGCCGCGGGTGTGCGGAAGTCGTGCGACTCAGCATGTCCTCTGGCAGGGCGAGCACGACCGGACCGGGACGGCCCGAAATCGCTGTGGCGTAGGCCCGGGCGACATACTCCGGAATGCGGTCTGCGCTGTCGATCCGGGCCGCCCATTTGGCGATCGGACCGAAGAAGGCGGAGAAATCAACCTCCTGAAAACCTTCCCGGTCGCGCATTTCGCTGTCCACGTCGCCGACGAAGAGGATCATCGGCTGCGAATCCTGCATCGCGACGTGAACGCCGATGCTGGCATTCGTCGCGCCCGGTCCGCGGGTAACGAAGGCCACCCCGGGGCGCCCGGTCATCGCGCCGTCGGCGCAGGCCATGAACGCCACGCCGCCCTCTTGCCGGCACGTGACGACGTCTATCGCGTCTTCCCGGCCGAGCCCGTCGAGCACCTGGAGGAAGCTTTCTCCGGGAACGGTGAAGATGCGATCGCAGCCCTGCTCGGTGAGGCAGTCGACGAGGAGCTGGGCGGCTTGCGGTGTGTCGGGTGCGGTCATGAATGCGGCGGTTAGCCCGCCAATCGGGGCGGCGCAATCGCCGCGAACATGGTTAATTTTTCCCGATCTGTGCCAAGCGGGGACAGGCTGGACTCGACCGGATACCATTTGGTTAAAATTTCGTTAACCCGGCATCATGAGACGCGCCCTAGTCCTGACGAGCGAAGCCCATCGGCACTGGTTCCGGGCCAGCCTGCCACAGCGCCGCAGCAATTTTGCCGACCTTCCCGGCACCGGAACGGTCGATTGGCGCCTGACCGCCGACGACGTACGCGGGGTGGCAACGACCTATTTCGCCACCGTGGCCGCGGTCCTCGCCTTTATCATTTAGGGATCAGGCACCCGCCGCGGCAGCCAGTTCGGCGGCTTCGTTTTCCGCCGCGATCAGCCGCTTGGCCAACCATGACGAGAATAGGCACATGGCTGCGCACAGCAGGACCTGTTCGGTAATGGGGACCCCCGCCGCGCTCAAACCCATGGCGACCAGCGACCCGATCACCATCGCGCCCGAGTTGACGATGTTGTTGGCAGCGATCGTCCGCGATGCCTTGTCCGGGGAGACCCGCGTGGTGAGGAAGGCGTAAAGCGGCACCACGAACATCCCGCCGGCGACGGAGATTCCCAGAAGGCAGAGCAAGAGGACGTTGGCCATCGGCCACGCGACGAATTCGCCGACATTCAGCAGGCGACTCGGCTGGTCCGCCTCCCACATCTTGGCGACGAGATAGAAGGCCACGACGAACAGGCCCATTACGATTACCGAGACGGGCGAGTAGCGCGCCGAGACCCGGCCCTTGAGCAGCGCGTTGACCGCCACCGATCCGATCGCCACGCCGATCGAGAACACCACCAGGAACAGGCTCGCCACTTCGGGGCTGGCCATGATCGTGTTCTTCGCCAGCGGCGGGAACTGGATGAACAGCACTGCCCCGATTGTCCAGAAGAAGCTGATCGCGAGGATGGCGTAATAGACTTCCGCATTGTGCATCGTATCGCGCACCAGTTTCACCGAGGCGCGCAATATATGCCAATCGAGTTTCTCGACTTCGCCCAGCGGGGGAGCGGGGGGGACCTGCCGGCTGACGAGATAGCCGATGCACGAGATCACGATGATACCGATCGCGGCCCAGCCGGTATGTTTCACTGCCAGCGGCCCGGCAAGGATCGTGCCCATGAGGATGGCGATATAGGTCCCGGCCTCGACCAGCCCGGTGCCGGCGAGCACTTCCTCCTTCCTGAGGTGTTGCGGCAGGATCGCGTAGTTGATCGGGCCCAGGAAAGTCGACTGCACGCCGGTGAGGAAGAGCGCCAGCAACAGCAGCGGAATCGCCACCGTGTGGACCAGAATGCCCTGCCACGCCATGTAGAGGCCGGTCGCACCGATCATCATCAGGCCGATCTCGCACAGTTTCACGATGCGGATGATCTTCGCCTTGTCGCGCATGTCGGCCAGTTGTCCGGCGAGGGCGGACAGGATGAAAAACGGCAGTATGAAGAGGGCGGATGCGAGCCCGCTGAAGCTCGCTTCGGTGCTTTCGTCGTTATAGACGGCGTAGACGACGAACAGGACCATCGTGGTCTTGTAGAGATTGTCGTTGAACGCGTTGAACAGTTGCGTGACGAACAGCGGCAGGAACCGCCTGCGGCGCAAGAGATGCGTGGATGTAAGCATG
>JBFOLW010000068.1:0-5107 GCA_040830305.1 Erythrobacter sp. | reverse complement strand
GCCGATGCCGGCGCTGGCCGAGAAACTGGCCGATTTCCTGCTCGACCGGCTTGCCGTGCAGTTGCGCGACGAGGGAGTGCGTCACGACTTCATCGAGGCTTCACGTCAGTGGCGGGGCCGCCCCGACCTGCGCGTCGATCGCGTAGAAGCGCGGGCGCGGGCACTTACAGAGTTCCTCGGCAGCGAAGACGGCACAAACCTGCTAGCCGGCTACAAGCGCGCGGCCAATATCCTCAAGAAAGAGGACTGGCATGGCAGCGAGGGCGAGATCGCGCGAACCGGCGAGGAAGACCCGCTCGCGCTGGTCGACGATCCCGACATGAAGGCGGTGATCGACGCCAAGATGGCCGAGCGTCACGCGAAAGAGCTTTCCTATACCCCCGAGCCTGCCGAAAAGGCACTGATGGAAGCGCTCGCGACATCCGAACCGGCTGCGGCGAAAGCCATCGCGGCGGAGGACTTCTCGGCGGCGATGGCGGCGCTTGCAAGTCTTCGCGTGCCCATCGACCGTTTCTTCGATGAAGTGACGGTAAATGCGGAAGAAGAAAACAAGCGGGCCCATCGCCTCAACCTGCTTGCGGCCTTTCGTGCTGCAGTGCACAAAGTCGCCGATTTCAGTCGGATCGAAGGCTGATTGCCACCCGCGCCCTTGTCCGTCGCCTTCAGGAAAGGCATGAGAAGACAGGGGTTTGGATAAGAATTGCCGGGTGACGCGGTGTAACCTTTGTCACCCGTTGAAAGGGAAACGATGAACGAGACGGTCTTTACCTTCGGCGGAGATGCCGCGCATTCGAATGCACGACAGAAGGACAAGACCGTCACCGGCGGCAAGGGCGCGAACCTGGCCGAAATGGCGAGCATCGGGCTGCCGGTCCCTCCCGGCTTTACCATCGCGACCGAGGAATGCCTCACATACCTCGCTGGCGGTTCGGATTTCTCCGAGAAGCTCCGCAATGACGTGGCCGAGGCGCTCAGGCACGTGGAAGCAACCGTCGGCAAGGGCTTCGGCGATGCCGCGGACCCGCTGCTGGTTTCGGTGCGTTCGGGTGCGGCGGTCTCGATGCCCGGAATGATGGACACCGTGCTCAACCTAGGCCTCAACGACGAGACGGTCGAGGGCCTTGCAAAGACCAGCGGGGACGATCGGTTCGCCTGGGACAGCTATCGCCGCTTCATCCAGATGTATGGCGACGTGGTGCTCGGGGTCGATCACGGCCTGTTCGAGGAAGCGCTCGAGATCGCCAAGGAAGACAATGGCTACTACGCCGACACCGAGCTTTCCGCCGAAGAATGGAAGACGCTGGTTGGCCAGTACAAGTCCATCGTCGAGGAAGAGCTCGGTGAGCCCTTCCCGCAGGACCCGGTGGAACAGCTGTGGGGCGCGATCAGCGCGGTATTCGACAGCTGGGATACCGAGCGCGCGAAGGTCTACCGCCGCCTCAACGACATTCAGCACGACATGGGCACCGCGGTGAACGTGCAGGCAATGGTGTTCGGCAATATGGGCGACACCAGCGCGACCGGGGTGGCCTTCACCCGCGATCCCTCGACCGGCGAAAAGGTCTATTACGGCGAATGGCTGGTGAATGCGCAGGGCGAGGATGTGGTCGCGGGCATCCGCACACCGCAATACCTCACCAAGGCGCGGCGCGAGGCGGCAGGCGCCGAAAAGCCGAGCATGGAAGAGGCGATGCCCGAGGCCTTCGCCGAGCTTGCCCGCCTGTTCGACCTGCTCGAGCGGCACTACACCGACATGCAGGACATCGAGTTCACCGTGCAGCAGGGCAAGCTGTGGCTGCTGCAGACGCGCAGCGGCAAGCGCACCGCCAAGGCCGCGCTCAAAATGGCGGTCGACATGGTCGGCGAGGGGCTGATCGACGAGAAGACCGCGATCCTGCGAGTCGACCCGATGGCGCTCGACCAGTTGCTGCATCCGACGCTCGACCCCGATGCGCCGCGTGACGTGCTGACCACTGGCCTGCCCGCCTCGCCGGGCGCGGCGAGCGGCAAGATCGTGCTCGATGCCGATACCGCCGAGCTCTGGGCCAATCGCGGCGAGAAGGTGATTCTCGTCCGCGTCGAAACGAGCCCCGAGGATATTCACGGCATGCACGCCGCGACCGGTATCCTCACCGCCCGCGGCGGGATGACCAGCCACGCGGCTGTGGTGGCGCGCGGGATGGGCAGGCCCTGTGTGTCGGGTGCCAGCCAGGTTGCGATTGCGCGCGAAGGGCGCACGCTCTCGATCGGTACGCGCGAGCTCAAGGAAGGCGACGTCATCACGATCGATGGCGCCAATGGCCAGGTCATGGCAGGCGAAGTCGCCACCATCGAGCCCGAGCTCGCCGGCGATTTCGGCACGCTGATGGAATGGGCCGACAAGCACCGCCGCATGCGCGTGCGCACCAATGCCGAGACCGAGACCGAATGCCGCATGGCGCGCCAGTTCGGCGCCGAGGGTATCGGTCTGTGCCGCACCGAGCACATGTTCTTCGATGCGAGCCGGATCAGCGCGGTACGCGAGATGATCCTCGCCGACAGCGAGAAGGGCCGCCGCGCCGCGCTCGACAAGCTGCTGCCCGAACAGCGCCGCGATTTCGTCACCATCTTCGAGGTCATGGCGGGCCTGCCCTGCACGATCCGCCTGCTCGACCCGCCGCTGCACGAATTCCTGCCGCATGGCGATGCCGAGTTCGAGGAACTGGCCGAAGCCACCGGCGTGCCGATCGAGAAGCTGCGCCGCCGCGCGAGCGAGTTGCACGAGTTCAACCCGATGCTCGGCCATCGCGGCTGCCGCCTCGGCATCACCTATCCCGAGATCTACGAGATGCAGGCGCGCGCGATCTTCGAGGCCGCCTGCCAGGTGGCGAAGGACAGCGGCGAAGCGCCGGTGCCCGAGATCATGATCCCGCTGGTGGCGACGCGGCGCGAGCTGGCGCTGCTCAAGGACGTGGTCGACCGCGTGGCACAGCAGGTGTTCGCGGACACCGGAACCTCGGTCGAATACCTTGTCGGAACGATGATCGAGCTGCCGCGCGCCGCGCTGATGGCGGGCGAAATCGCCGAGGTCGGCGAGTTCTTCAGCTTCGGCACCAACGACCTCACGCAGACGACGCTGGGCGTCAGCCGCGATGATGCGGGACGCTTCCTCACGACCTATGTCGACAAGGGCATTTTCGCGCGCGACCCCTTCGTCAGCCTCGACGTCGACGGGGTCGGCCAGCTGGTCGAACTCGCGGCGGAGCGGGGCCGCGCGGCGCGCGACGGGCTCAAGCTCGGCATCTGCGGCGAGCACGGCGGCGATCCGGCGAGTATCGCCTTCTGCGAAAAGACCGGGCTCGATTACGTCAGCGCCTCACCCTACCGCGTGCCGATCGCACGACTGGCAGCCGCGCAGGCGAGCCTGCGTTAGTCTTTCCAGCCGGTTAGCGTCAGTATCTCGAAGCTTTCGAGCACGCGGCGCTGTTTGTTGGCGGCGCTAAGGAACGCCTCTTCGGCTCTGAGCCTGGCGGGCTTGCCGAGCGCTGGAGGCTTGCTGGCGAGCGCGCTGCCGAGGCCCTGGTCGCGCAGGTCCGAGACCAGCCGGTCGAGCGAGCCGAAGGAGACGGTGAGCGTGCGGCTATCGACCACCTGTCGCTTGTAGAGCGCACGCTGCATCAGCGCCGAGGCGGCCTGGTTGTCGACCAGCGGATGCATCCGCGCCGCGGGCCTGTCGGGTTCGGCAGCCAGCATCGCGCGGCGCAGATTGGCGAGGCTCCCTGCGCCGACGATGCTGGCGATCATCATGCCGCCCTCGGCCAGTGCATTGCGCAGGTGCAGCAGCGCGCCGGGCAGGTCGTTGACCCGGTCGAGCGAAGACAGGCTGACGATGAGGTCGTAGGGTTCGCTCTCGATTGGGCGTTCCTCGTCGAGCGACGCGACATCATGCTCCTCGACCAGCGCACCGGCCCCACGCAGCGAGAGCGCGAGCGTGCCGGTCCAGTCGCCGATAACCAGCACGCGGCGCGGCGAAAGGCGGATGAACTCGAGCCGGTCGAGCACGTCCTCGACCATGTCGTCGAGCACGTAGCGCGCCGCATCGCGCTTGCCCTGCCTGACGCGGGCGCGGCGCAATCCGGCGATCCGGCGGCGGCGTGAGAAAATCCGGGGAGGGGCCTGGCTTGCCATTGCCCAAGCCCTGCCGCGCTTGCCAGCATGGCGCAAGCGCGGCAGCATGCGAATGTGTCGACAAGCCGCTTCCTTGCCGCAAGCATCGCGCCGGTGCTCGACTTCGTCTATCCGCCGCGTTGTCCGGCCTGTGGCGGCGCGGTCGCGGAGCAGGGCGGGTTGTGCCCGGAATGCTGGGACGATCTGGTCATCCCGTCCGAGCCCTGCTGCGCAAGCTGCCAGAGGCCCTTCGGCGATCGCGGGCCTGTCGAGGGTTCGACCTGCGCGGTCTGCCTCGCCGATCCGCCCGTGCATGACGGGATTGCGGCGGGCACGCTCTATACCGAGGTATCGCGCAAGCTGGTGCTCGCCTTCAAACACGGCCGAAAAATCGCGCTCGCGCCGATGCTGGCCCGGCTGATCGCGGCGCGGCTCCCCGAACCGGATGCAGACCGGGTCATTGTCCCCGTACCGCTCCACCGCCGCCGGCTGTGGCAGCGCGGCTACAACCAGGCGGTCCTGCTCGGCCGGCAGCTGGAGAGGGCGGGGCACGGGACCATGCAGGTGGATGCCTTGCTCCGGACGAAGGCTACCCCGACCCTCGGCGGGCTCGGACGCAAGGCCCGTGGACGAGTCCTGTCAGGAGCGATTCAAGTCGATCCGAAGCGACGGGCGGCCGTCGCCGGGCGCGACCTGCTGCTTGTCGACGATGTCCTGACAAGCGGGGCGACCAGCACGGCCTGCGTGAAAGCGCTCAAACGCGCCGGTGCGAACAGCGTGAAGATCGCCTGTTTCTCGCGGGTGCTCGACGAGGCGCTTCGCAAGTAGCGCAGATACGAAACGCCCGGGACCTTGCGATCCCGGGCGCCACGTGACGAATATTACCGGACCTGCCTTGCGGCACGGATGCAGCCCCCCAGCAAGCACCCTCGGTCCATCCCTCATCGTTCCGGATGCGCCG
>JBFOLW010000067.1:0-7824 GCA_040830305.1 Erythrobacter sp. | reverse complement strand
TCGAAGAAGTTGAGTTCCTGCGTGCGGCCCGGCGTCACCGAGGCGCGCGCGATCGCCTTGCGTCCGGTCAGCGCGTTGATCAGCGAGCTCTTGCCGACGTTGGAGCGTCCGCAAAAGGCGACTTCGGGTACGGTCGGCTCGGGCAGGAACTTGAGCTGCGGCGCCGAGAGGAGGAAATCGACCCGGCCCGAGAACAGCTTGTTCGCCCGCAGCTCGAGCTCCCGGCGTTCTGATTTTTCCTGCTCGTCCATAGTCTGTCCGTTCGTGTCGAGCGCAGTCGAGACACGTATCTCGACTGCGGCCTTTGGCCTCCGCTCGACACGAACGGAGGTTTGGTCAATCAGTTCGCCTTGGCCGCCTCGGCAGCCTTCTTTGCCTTCTCGTCCTCGATCGCGGCGCGCAGCTGCGGATGTTTGGAATAGAGATACTTCTGCTGGGCGAGCGTGAGGATGTTCGAGGTTACCCAGTAGAGCAGCAGGCCGGCCGCGAACGGCGCCATCACGAACATCAGGATCCACGGCATGATGTCGAAGATCTTCTGCTGCATCGGGTCCATCTGGCTGGGGTTCAGCTTGAAGGTCAGCCACATGGTGAAGCCGAGCAGCACCGCGAGTACACCGAGGCCGAAGATGATCATCAGCCAGCCGGGCACCTGGATGCCAACCATCGACAGCGCGTTGGCGAGGTTCGCCGGATCGGGCGCGGAAAGGTCGTCGATCCAAAGGAACTCGCGGTGGCGCATCTCGATCGCGAGGTAGAGCACCTTGTACAGCGCGAAGAACACGGGGATCTGCAGCAGCATGGGAAGGCAGCCGGCAACCGGATTGACCTTCTCCTTCTTGTACAGCTCCATGATCTCCTGTTGCTGCTTGGGCTTGTCGTCCTTGTACTTCTCCTGGATGGCCTTCATCTTCGGCTGGATTGCCTTCATTTCGGCCATCGAGGCAAAGCCCTTCTGCGCGATCGGGAACATCAGCCCGCGCACGATGAAGGTCAGCGCGATGATCGCGATGCCGAAATTGCCGACCGCATCGTAGATCGTGCGCAACAGCCACAGCATCGGCTTCTCGAACCAGCGGAACCAGCCCCAGTCGATCGCGAGGCCGAACTTCTGCAGGCCTGCATCTTCATAGCTGTCGAGCACCACGCTTTCCTTGGCGCCCGCATAGAGGCGGCTGGTCACAGTGAGCGCGTTACCCGCCGGAATGGTGGTCGCCTCGTAGATCATGTCGGCGCGGTAGGTCTCGTCGCCCATCGCGCGGAAGGTGGTGACCGGCGCGGTATCGCCTTGCGGGACCAGCGCGGCGAGCCAGTAGATGTCGGTGAAGCCGGCCCAGCTCGTGCGGCCCTCGGGCGCGACGCGTTGGTCTTCGTCGAGATCGTCGTAATCGACATCATATTCGGCGCTGTCGCCGAACACGCCGATCGGGCCCGAATGCGCGATCCACAGGTCCTCGCTGGCGGTGCGGCTGGTGCGGTTGACCAGGCCGAAGGGCTGGACAACCACGGGGTTGCCGCCCGCATTGGCGACGCTTTGCTCCGCCGTGACCATGTACTGGTCGTCGATCGAATAGCGGATCGAGAAGGTGAGCCCTTCGCCATTGTCATGCGTCAGCGTGACGGGAGTGTCCGCAGTCAGAACTTCCCCGTCGGCCTCCCACAGCGTCTGGGGGCCCGGAACCTTGAGGTTCGAGCCGACCCAGCCGAACTGCGCGAACTGCTGTTCGGGAGTTCCGCTCGGCGCGAAGATGCGCACCGGTTCGCTGTCCTTGCGCGTGGTCTCGTTGAACTCCTTGAGCACCACGTCGTCGATCATCCCGCCGCGCAGGTTGATCGAGCCCGCGACACGCGGCGCGTCGATCCGCACGCGATCGGCGCTGGCCAGCGCGCTGTCGAGATCGACCACACGGCCCACTTCGACAGCCGGGTCGGCGAGGTCGCCCGAACGGGCGCGCTGCGCCGCCGCCTGACTGGCCTGTTCGCGCGGCGTATCCGCCCGGTCTTCGACCAGCGCCTGCTCGGGCTGCGGGTAGAAATAGTCCATCGCCGAAGTCCATCCCAGCAGCAGCAGGAAGGAAAGCGCGATGGCGAGGATCAGGTTACGCTGGTTGTCCAAGGTCGGTCCCGTCTTTGTCCGGTCGAAAGTTGAATGTGGGGCGGTGTCTTAGCCTGTCAAGACAGTCAAGCTCTGGAGCCTAAGGCACCGGGTCGTGGCCGTGCCCGCCCCAGGGTTGGCAGCGCAATATACGCTTCAATGCCATCCATCCACCCTTGATCGCGCCGTATTTGCTCAAGGCCTCTATGGCATACTGGCTGCACGAGGGAGAGTAGCGGCAGGTGGGGGGCAGGATGCGGCTGGGGCCGAGCTGCCACAGACGCGCGATCCAGATCAGCGGATACTTCATGCGCGCCTGCTTCGCCGGTGGCGGGGCGCACGCGGACGATCGCCCTTGCCTTCTGCTGCGCGCGCGAGCGCGGCGGCAAGCTCGTCGCGCAGAGCTGCGAAATCGCGCTCGATTCCGCCCTCGCGCCCGATCAGGATATGGTCGTGGTCGGGCAGCCCCTGTTCGGGCAGCGCTGCCCACAGCAGCTCGCGAAAGCGTCGCTTCATCCGGTTGCGCACCACCGCATTGCCGATCTTCTTGGTAACGGTGATGCCGTAGCGCGTACCCTGCCCGTCGTTGGGCCGCGCCAGCAGCACGAAGCCGGGACGTGCGACCCTGAGCCCGCGATTCGCGGCGAGGAAGTCGCTACGCTTGCGGATGACGGAAAGCGAGGGATGCATGGGCGTTACATACGCGAACGGGCCCCCCGAAGGGAGCCCGCTGGCTTGTCCGTGAATATCGCCACGCCGGGGGCGCAGCGGTTCACATTACGCGCAGAGCTTCTTGCGGCCACGGGCGCGACGGGCGCGCAGGACCTTGCGGCCACCCGGGGTAGCCTTGCGAGCGAAGAAACCGTGGCGGCGCGAGCGCACGAGGTTCGAGGGCTGGAATGTCCGCTTCATCGGATCGTCCTTACAAAAGAATTTGGTTGGCTGTCGGCCCGAACGATTCGCACCAACAAAAAGGGCCGCTCCTTGAAGCGACCGCCTACAGGGCCGCGCGCCTAAGCGAAAGCGACCCCGAGGTCAAGCCCGACGATGCGTCAGGAAAAGGTGACGTTGGCATAGGCCAGCGTCGGAGCGGGGCGGGCAGGCTTGCGCTGGAGCGGGGTCTTGGCCTGCTGCGGGCGGCCCGACCAGCGGCGCATGTCGCTCGCGCCCAGCCACAGCGCACGGGCATGCGGCACCGAGTTGGTAAACTCGTAGAACGCGAGAGCCTGGTCGCCGCTCATACCCATCTCGCGATAATAGTCGAGATACTGGCGGTTCTCCGGCGCATCCATCGAGAAGTCCTGGGCCTCGCGGCCATAGGCATCCATCCAGCTGTGGACCGCGAATTCGGCGCCCTGTGCGATGTCGCGCTCGACGCCCGCGAGGAACAGCTCGACCGCGCCCGAACGGACCGAGCCGATCGAGGGGACGTGGGTGACAAGGCCCGCCTCACGGATCATGCGACCGACCTTGAGGTTGGCACGGTCGTCGCGCGTACCCGGGCATTCGACCATGTCCAGCTGCTCGAGCCCCGGGAAATCGCGCATCATCGCGCGGAAGAAACCGGGGGTCGAGGCATCGGTCTCGCCGACCAGCGCCACGCGGCGCGCGTCGAGCACGCGGAACGGGCCATACTGCGCGAGCCCGCGATTATAGTCGCGGAACCGACGGTCGATAAATGCGGGTGCCTTCCAAACCGGAAGCGCGGCAGATTCGTAGGCCTGCGGCCGGACGGCGGCGAGATGCTGACGCTGGGCCTGTGGCTGCGCCACCGGTCGCGTCACGGCGGCCGGCACAATCGCCTTACCGTGATGCGTCTGTTGCACCACCGGACTGGCGACATAGACCACCGGCAGGCTGACCAGCGTCAGCGATTGTGCGGAAACCGGCGCTGCAATTAGCGCACCGATAGCGGAGAGCAGGGCTGCGGTTGCTTTGAACATGGAAAATAATTGCCGCGCGGCGACTTTCCAGCTGCTCAATACTTATGGATAAAGGGCAATTAACCATGTCTGTTTGCTCCGCTTTGGCGGGGCTTTTCCCTAGACAAACCGCGGGTTTGATTGCATCATCTGGGTACGAATACGGATCGGGGGTAAACGCTGGTCGCTTTGGTTAAAACGGTGGCCTATCTGGGCCTCGATGCACGCAGCGTCGAGGTGCAGTGTTCGGTTGCGCCCGGCCTGCCCAAGTTCAATATCGTCGGCCTGGCAGACAAGGCGGTCGGTGAAAGCAAGGAGCGCGTGCGCGCCGCGCTCTCGAGCATGGGGCTCGCGCTGCCGCCCAAGCGGATCACGATCAACCTCTCGCCGGCCGACCTGCCCAAGGAGGGCAGCCACTACGATCTGCCGATCGCGCTGGCGCTGCTCGCGGCGATGGGCGTAACCGATGCCGAGCAGTTGGGCGACTGGATCGCGGTGGGGGAACTGGCGCTCGATGCGCGGATCGTCGCCTCGCCCGGCGTACTGCTGGCGGCGATCCATGCGAGCGAGGCGGAAATCGGGCTGATCTGCCCCAAGGCGCAGGGTTCCGAAGCGCGCTGGGCGAGCGAGGTACCGGTCTGCGCCGCACCCGATCTTGCCAGCCTGCTCAACCATCTGAAGGGTACGCAGTGCCTGCCCGATCCCGAACCCGGCGTGGTCGAAAGCGAAACCGGCGGCGGCGACCTCAAGCAGGTCAAAGGGCAGGAAACCGCCAAGCGCGCGCTCGAGATCGCCGCGGCGGGCGGACACAATCTGCTGATGGTCGGTCCGCCGGGCGCGGGCAAGAGCCTGCTGGCAAGCTGGCTTCCGGGTATCCTGCCACCGCTCTCCCCGGCCGAGGCGCTCGAGGTCAGCATGGTCCAATCGGTCGCCGGGACGCTCGAGGAAGGCCGCATCAGCCGCACGCGCCCGTTTCGCGCCCCGCATCATTCGGCGAGCATGGCCGCGCTCACCGGCGGCGGGTTACGGGTAAAACCGGGCGAGGTGAGCCTGGCACACCTCGGCGTGCTGTTCCTCGACGAATTGCCCGAGTTCCAGCGCGCGGTGCTCGATTCGCTGCGCCAGCCGCTCGAGACCGGGAAGGTCGATGTCGCGCGCGCCAATGCGCATGTGAGCTTTCCCGCCCACGTCCAGCTGATCGCCGCGATGAACCCGTGCCGCTGCGGGCATTTGGGCGATGCCGCGCTCGCCTGCAGCCGCGCGCCGCGCTGCGCCGCCGACTACCAGAGCAAGGTTTCTGGCCCGATGCTCGACCGGATCGATTTGCATGTCGAAGTCGACCCGGTCAGCGCCGCCGACCTCGCGCTGCCGCCTCCCGCCGAAGGCAGCGAGGCTGTTGCCGCGCGCGTCATGGCTGCCCGCCAGCGCCAGACCGCGCGCGCCGAGACAAGCGGGGCGCGCACCAATGCCGAGCTCGACAGCGATGCGCTGGAGGAATTCGCCAAGCCGGACGAGGCGGGCCGCCAGCTACTGATGCAGGCCGCCACCGCGATGCGGCTGTCGGCAAGAAGCTACACCCGGATGCTCCGCGTGGCACGGACGATCGCCGATCTGGCGGGTGTCGAGCTGGTCGGCCGCATCCACGTGGCGGAAGCTTTGAGTTATCGGCGGCAAGCGCCGAGGGCCTAAACCCTCAGGCTGAAATTGGGTGGTTAGCTGCCCTCAGCGAGGAGCAGCATTCCCTCGCGCAAGGCATCTTCAACTGTCCCGAAGACACCTGAGCGAGGCTGCGAAAAGATTTGCCAGTGAGGTTCCCAGCGCGAATCGCAGGGAAATGCTACATCCTTTGGAGCCCATTCGTCGCCAGCCTCATAGCTGTGAACTCTCTCTTCAAAGATCATGTAGCGACCGTCTGCGCGAGCATAGATTGCCAGTCGCACTTTGGCATCTTCTGAGAGGAGCTCGCCATGTCGAAATCGTCGTTCCATACCTGCAAGTTACCCGTGAAGCGCTAGGTCAATGAGAGCATCGTTAGCGGCTGGTCCGCTTCTGGCACAGCGCCAACCCGGTGAAATCGGCTTCAAGTCGGTGGGTAGCGGACGCCCCAATCACATAAACTCGAACGCTCCACCGGATTGGCATTTGCTTCCCTCCAATGCGAAATGGAAGGCCTGTGTCGCTCCCGGCGTGACATATCCCACTTCGCAGGAAACAGCTTGTCCATCCATCAACTGGATCGAAACAACCCCACTGCCTTCACAATCGATTTTGGCTTTGCCGATGAATTGATCACCGTGCTTTTGAAGGCTGATCACTCGTCCGCACAAATGAACATCGGCCCGAACGATTTTCCCATCACGGTCCTCGATAATGAAATGATCGTCCGTCGCGCTGCACGAGCTCAGCAACAAAGAAGCAGGAAGTATGCCGCTTATTAGGTTTCGCATGACGTCAGGCTAGGTGTTGAGAACTATGACCGCAATCCGGTCGTAAGCCGCCCGACCGCTCCTGGCGCGTCCCTAGCTCAGCGAAGGCGGCTCGGGTTGGGTGGTCAGCGGAAATCATCGAGATGACCGAGAGCCAAATTTTTACCGTGCACCGAAAAGCCACCTAACAAATCCAATGAAGTTCAAAATTGCGATCGCGAGAGCAAGTATCACGAACGGCGCAACGACGACGGCTGCAAATTCCATTGGTAGGGACGTCAGCGGGGGAGACAGCAAGAAGTAGAGAGCGCCTGCTGCAATCCAGATCGCTGCCAGCCATTTGGCAAACGAAGGCCATCGCGTTGCGATCTCAGATGCAAGCACCAACTTCGCTTCGGTGTATTTCCATGGGGTCATTGCACCGGCCTACCCGTGCTTCTCCAGCTCAACAATCGGGTCGTCAGCGTGTCGTCCGCTTGTGACTCATCGTTAGCTCGGTGGAAGTGGCACCAGATGGGTGTTGGGCTGAATTAGCTTATCTTGATCTTTGTCTGTGTTGCCTCGGTGGCTATCAGGCGCAGCTTCTCCAAGAAATCAGAATCCAGACTTGCCGAGTTTTCGATCACGAGCTCCGCGTTCGGCCACCCCGGATCACCACATTCAACTGCATCCCAAAAGGCATCAAGGTGGCGTCCAAAGAGTGCCGCTCCGTCTGGCTGGACCTGACTTAGATAGAGTTGCCAGAACTCATCAGTGGTTTTTACGCCAGCACAATCGATCAAGACGGTCCGCATAGAGGACTTTTCGCATGGAAGTCGCAAAGTCTGCAACCGGGTCGTTAGCCGACAGGCAGTTCCAGGGGAGATTGCTTGTCGGGTGAGAGTCGTTAGCGTGCAGACCGCGGCGCGGCTGCTAAATCTGTCATCGCGCTCCCGCGAAAGCCTCGACCAACCCCGTGACCGTTGCCCAACGCACTCCTATCCAGCGATCGACCGATGATTAGTCAGCCTCGCTCAGGTCGAGGTTGAGCTTGACTGGTTCGTGCTCGCGTTCGCCTTCGAATTTCTTCAGGAAATCCTCGATTGGAACCTGCTGGTCCTTGTCGACCAGCGGATTGGCCACGCCGGCATCCGCGCCCTTCAATTCCTCGGGTGTCATGCGGACATGGATATAGGGTACCCAGACTTCGCCGAATTCGGCCTGCTGGTACCAGACGTCGAGGATATCGTAGGATGCCCACTTTCCGCTGGGTTCGCGAAGCCGGATGCCTTCTCCGATGCGCGGGACCGCCATCGCCTTGATGCGATGCACGTTCTGGTGCGTTTCGTTCTGGACTTCGATTTCGATCACGGGATTCGGTCCGGAGGTTCTGGGAGGATTC
>JBFOLW010000066.1:0-9718 GCA_040830305.1 Erythrobacter sp. | reverse complement strand
TTCCTGGCGACTGTCCCAGAAAAGATAGCCACCGAAAGCGAGCAGGCCCGCAATCAGAAGACCGAACAGCGGCTTGCCCCATGTCGCGAGGAATGCCTCGGCATCTCCCTGGCGAACGGCATCGTCGACTTCGCGCAGCAGCGCTTCCTGCTCGGCATTCGCCCGCTTGGCGCGCTTGTCTTCGCGGGACGGTTCGTTCTTGGGTATCAGGGCCACTGGGCCGGGCTCCATCTGAAAAGGTAACGGTTTGCGCGGCTCTTTACGGACAGCCGCGGACAAGGGCAATGGTCGCGCGAGCCTGTCCCCGCCCGCGTGAATAGCGGATGAAAGGCCTCACAGATCAATCCGCATCGCGCTCGCGTAGAGCCGGCGATACGTGGCAATCATCTTCGCCTCGTCGAATTCGGCCACGGCCTTGGTGCGGTTGGCCTCGCCCACCTCCTTGCGCAGCTCCTTCGACACCGCGAGCTGGACGAGAGCCATGCCCAGTTCCTCCTCGTCGCCCGGCGGCGCGATGAACTCGGTATTGGCTTCGGACACCATGCCTGCGATGTCGCCAACAGCTGGCGCCACGACGGGCAGCCCTGCCGCCATCGCCTCGACCACCGACAGCGGGAACTGTTCGGAATCGCTCGACAGCGCGAAGATATCGAACAGGCCAATCACCCGTGCGGGATCGTCAATGGCCCCGGGCAGATGAACACGATGGTTGATCTCCAGCCGGTCGGCTTCCGCCTCGATCGCAGCGCGCGCCTCCCCGTGGCCGAGGATGACGAGCTGCCAATTGTCGGCCAGTTGCGAGAAGACACGGACGAGACGCGGTAGATTCTTGATCGTACGCAGGCCGGCCAGCGTGCCGACCCACAATTCCCCCGGATGCTTGATCAGCCGCAGTGCATCCTTCTTGGGGCGCATGGTAAACGCCTTGGTATCGATCCCGTTGGGAATGCGCTTCACCCGGCCGAGCGGCTGCTGCCAGTCGACCAGCGCAATTTCCTCCAACCGCTCTGACGGGACGACCAGTCCGGCAGCCTTGCCCAGCGCAATCCGGCGATACCATGTGCGACCGGTCTTGAGCTTCTTCAGCTCGCTCTCGTCGAACCCGTCCTCGTGGTGGATCAGCGGAGGAAGATTGTGCAGATCCTTGAACAGGGTGTGCGCCATTACCGCATCCATCCCACCCCAGTTATAGGTGCAGACGAGGTCGAAGCCCTTCATCGCCTTGGCGAGTTTTTGCAGGCGTCCCGGTGTAGGGCGTCCCTTGAGGCTCGGGAAATCGGGTTGGACCCGCACGTCGATGGCTTTTGCGATGCGGTCTGCGGCTCCCAGATTCTCGGGTTCGGCGGAAACGATCGTGTGGCGCGCCTTGGTGCCGAAGGCATTGATCAGCTGGACAGTGCGCAGCTCCTTGCCGCCGGGCGCAAATGTGGATTGCAAATGCAGGATATGCGGCACCGCGCCGCCGCGGGCCCGGCTCATGCGACGCGAGCCAGCAGGCGATCGATTGCAACGCGCGCCTCGGGCTCGTCGAGCGTCGGCGCGTGCCCGACCCGCGGGATAACCGCGCTGTCTGCCTCGGGCGCCACCTTGCGCATCTCGGCGAAGCTGGCCGCAGATAGAAGAGTCGACAGCTCGCCGCGCAGCAACAGCAGCGGCTTGTCCCCAAGCGCATTGAAGGCCGGCCACATGTCGACCGGCGCCGCAGCCTCGGGCGTAGTCAGGATGGGATCGGCGATCTTCATATCGTAATCGAACGATATGCGGCCGTTGTTGCACAGCGTCATCGTGCGCTTTGCCATCGCGATCCACGCCTGGATATCGAACGACGGGAACGACGCGCCATGCACTTCCTCCAGCGCGCGGGCGGCGTGCATCCATGTGGGGAAACTGCGCCCCTGCCCGACATAGCTCTTGATCGTGTCGAGCCCGGCGGTTTCCAGTACCGGACCGATGTCGTTGAGCACGGCGCCCGCGATCCGCGTGGGCTGGTCCTGCGCCAGCAGCATCGTGATCAATCCGCCCATCGAAGTGCCGATCGACACGAAGCGGTCGATCTGCTCCTGGTCGAGCAGCGCCTGGAGATCCCCGACATAGGTCGGCAAAGCGTAGCTGTCCGATTCCTCGGAATAGTCGCTGTCACCGCGCCCGCGCATCGAGGGCACCAGCACGCGCCAGCCCTGCCCTGCGATATGCGGCGCAAGGGCATCGAAATCGCGCGCATTGCGCGTCAGCCCGTGAAGACAGATCACCGGCGGGCGATCGCCGGGAGTGCCGTACTCACGGAAATGGAGGGTGAGACCGTCGGCGCTTTGCCAGTTGCGGTCGGTAAAGCTGGTATCCATGTCTTGCGGAGAAAACCTTAGTCGCTTGGCGTTCCTGCCCTTGTTTCGGGCCGTCTTGCCGCCCACTATCGCTGTATGCGCGCCGAACCGCAAGCCGTGAGCTATCGCCCCGACACCCCGATCACCACCCTTGCCGGCTGGATCGGCGACGAAGTGGAGCCGGCCGATTTTCCGAAGACGCAATTACGCTTTCGCAACGACAGGCATGCGGCACGCGTTGGCCTTGCCGATCTGCCCGACGCGGAATGGGTACGGCATTTCGGGCGTTTCGAGCCGCTGGCGGATAACCTCCCCCGCCCGCTCGCGCTGCGCTATCACGGGCACCAGTTCCGCGTATACAATCCCGAAATCGGTGATGGTCGCGGGTTCCTGTTTGCGCAGCTACGCGATGACGCCGAGCGCCTGCTCGACTTCGGCACCAAGGGGTCCGGCCAGACACCGTGGAGTCGCGATGGCGATGGGCGACTGACGCTGAAGGGCGCGGTGCGCGAAATCCTTGCCACCGAAATGCTCGAGGCGCTCGGCGTTTACACCTCGAAGACGTTCAGCGTGGTCGAAACCGGCGAGCAATTGTGGCGCGGTGACGAGCCCAGTCCGACCCGCTCGGCTGTCATGACGCGGTTGAGCCACGGCCATATCCGGATCGGCACGTTCCAGCGGCTGCTCGCGCTCGAAGAACGCGAGCACATGGCGCAACTGGTGGATTATTGTCTCGATCAGTTTCCCGGCCCGCCGCCACCCGAAGAGGCGCCCGGCCGCACCGAACCGGCGGTGCGGCTGATGCATCAGGTGGTCGAGCGGCTCGCCGATCTCGCCGCCGCATGGATGGTCGCCGGCTTCGTCCACGGTGTGCTCAATACCGACAATATGAACATCACGGGCGAAAGCTTCGACTACGGCCCGTGGCGCTTCCTCCCCAAGTGGGACCCCGGCTTCACTGCGGCCTATTTCGACCATCAGGGGCTCTATGCTTTTGGTCGACAGCCCGAAGCGCTCCACTGGAATTGCGGCCAGCTCGCGGTAGCGCTGCGGCTGCTGGCGGATGCGCCGCCGCTGATCGCCGCGATGGAACGGTTCGGACCGCTCTACATGCAAGCGGTTGGCAAGCGCTGGTGCTGGCGGATGGGCGTCGCTCCGCGCGATGCCGAAGCCAACGGTCGGCTGGTCGGAGTCTCGGAAAAGGCGATGAGCGAAAGCGGCATCGCGCCCGACGAGTTCTTCTTCACCCATCGCGCGGGTCGCAATGCCGAGGGCGAGCTGGCCGAGAGCCTGCAAGGATTCGAACCCGTCACGAGCGATCACCCCTACTGGAGCGGCGAGGCGCCTCAATCGATGCTGATCGATGAAGTCGAGGCCATCTGGTCCGCGATTGCAGATCAGGATGATTGGCAATCGCTCGAAAGCAAGGTTGAATCGATACGCGCAATGGGCGCCGCGCACGGGGAACCGCCGGCTCCCGCAGGTCACTCCTGATCGGGATCAACGACTTCAATTGACGCGAGCCGCGTTACCCACCACTTAGGGCGCGTTTCGAGCATGGACAGGACATAAGACACGCAATGGCGACCGATCTGGTCTCAACCGAACCCGCAACCGGCCGCGAAATCTGGCATGGCACATCCGGCGATGTCGATGCGACGGTCGAACGTGCGCGCAAGGCCATGCGCGACTGGGCGCGCGAACCGCTCGGCCGACGGATCGAATTCATGCGCCGCTTCGCCAACCAGGTCCGCAAACATGCCGAACCCTTCGCCGAGCTGATCGCGCGCGAGACCGGCAAGCCCTTGTGGGAAGCCCGCACGGAAGTCGAAGCGGTCATCGGCAAGGTCGAAATCTCGATCACCGCCTATGCCGAGCGTACCGGACAGAAGAAGCTCAACAGTGCTCTGCAGGGAACTGCCGCGCTGCGCCACAAGCCGCACGGCGTCATGGCGGTCCTAGGCCCTTACAATTTTCCCGCCCACCTGCCCAACGGCCACATCGTTCCGGCGCTGATCGCGGGCAACGTCGTGATCTTCAAGCCGAGCGAGAAGACCCCGGCTGTGGGCGAGTTCCTCAGCCGCTGTTTCCACGAAGCCAAGGTGCCCGAAGGCGTCGTCCAGTGCATCCATGGCGGTGTCGAAGTCGGCCAGGGACTGGTCGAAAACTGGATGGTCGACGGCGTGCTGTTCACCGGTTCCGCGCGCGCAGGGATTGCCATCAACCGCAAGCTGGCGTCCGACCCGGGCAAGATCGTGGCGCTCGAGATGGGCGGCAACAATCCGATCGTCATGCTCGACACGCCCAAGATCGAGGACGCCGCAGCGACGATTATCCAGTCTGCCTTCACGACCGCGGGCCAGCGCTGCACGGCCGCGCGGCGACTGATCGTGGTCGATTCGATGTTCGACAAGATCGTGCCTGCTGTTAAGGCGCTGGCGGAAAAACTGATCGTCGACGAACCCTTTGCCGACCCGCAGCCCTTCATGGGCTGCGTGATCGACAACGCGACCGCCGACCTGCTGACCGAAAGCTTCGTCGCGCTGATGAGCCGCGGGGGCAAGCCGATCATGCATATGAAGCGGCCCGACGAGAAGCTGCCGTTCCTGTCGCCCGCAATTCTCGATGCGACCGAGATTCACGAGCGGCCCGATATCGAGCTTTTCGGTCCGCTGCTACAAGTGGTGCGGGTGGCCGATTTCAACGAGGCGATCTACGAAGCGAACAATACCCGCTACGGCCTCTCGGCCTCGTTGATTGGCGGGAAACCGGAAGATTTCGAAACCTTCTGGAGCGAGATTCGCGCAGGCATCGTCAACTGGAACCGGCCCACGAATGGCGCCTCGTCCGCTGCGCCGTTCGGTGGGGTCGGCCTGTCGGGCAACCATCGCCCGGCCGCTTTCTACGCTGCGGATTATTGCGCCTATCCGGTTGCCAGCAACGAGATGGGCCAGCCGCGCGCCAGCATCGGCGTGGGTCTCAGGGACAGCTGACCAAGCCTTCAGTCGGTCGTGACGAGGTCGATCTCGGTCACACCTTCGGACAGGCGCCGGGCATAGACCACATAGGCGGACTTGCCCTTGGTGCCGCTGAGGACATTGTCCCCCGCGCTGGTCACGTGCTCAACGGTGAAACCCGCCGACTTCGCGCGGGTGTTGTAGAATGCGAGCACCTCGTCGAGCGCAACCGGCGTGAGGAAGGAGACGACCCTCAGCGCGCAATCGCCCTCGTCCGTTCCGGCGGCTTCCTGGGTGTTGCCGCGCGGGTAGACCGGGAAGGCCGCAGGCAGCTTGGCCGCCCAGGCCGACGTGTAATTCACCTTGTCGCCGCAATTCTCGCCGCCCGGCGCAACGGCCGTGCGCGCTGCGGCGACCATGGCGGCACTCGGTGCGGCATTGTCGCCCAGCGCCTTGGCAGCGGGAGCGGAGGCCAGCTTGCTGCGCCCGCCGACGAGTTCGGCAGCACGGCGGCGCGCAGCCTCGATAGCGCGCGGCGATTTATCGATGTTGGGGATCGCGGAATTGCCGGTGCCCGAAAGCGCGGCATTCGCCTCGTTGCGGCCGGCAAGGTCCGGATCGGTCATCAACTCGTCGTTGAGAGCCTGTTCACTTGCCGGGTCCATGGCGTCGCCTGCCGCCTCCTCCTCCGCAGTGTCGCCACAACTCGCGAGAAGGGCGACGGGGACGAGTGAGGCCAGCAGGCGACGTTTCATAGGTAGACCTTCAACTTGGGAACACGATTGCCATAGGACTGGATTCGCTTCGAATTCCAGCCCCCCGACGGGCCGTGCACCATAGCGGGACAGGCCGCGTGGCAAAAGCTAATGGACGCCGCCCGTCCCCCGGGAGGGGAACGGACGACGCCCGCACGGTTCGGTGGGGAACCGCGGTATCCAGCCGTGGGTGGGCACGACCGGAACTTGCAAGAGTGGTTAGCCGCAGCGTGTGCTGGAGCGGTCGATCGTGCGGCCGAGCAAAGCGCCCGCAGCGCCGCCCAAGATTGCGCCGAGCGTACGGTCTCCGCCGCGTCCTGCGATCTCGTGACCGATCAGTGCACCTACACCCGCCCCGACGAGCAGGCCGGTGGTGCCGTTCTCGCGGCGGCAATAGTAACGGCCGTCCCGCCCTCTCCAGACGCGCGTATCCGGACGGACCGGATCCCCGTAATCACGGTCGTAGCCCATATAATAGGGACGCGATTCAAGCCGGCGATAATCGCGGTAATCACGATAATCGCGGTAGTCGCGGTAGTCGCGGTAGTCGCGATGATGCCGCTTGCGCTTGTGTTCGTAGGTCATGTCTCCGACGGCGGCGGCATGCGCGCCCTGACTTGAATGAAGCGCGGGCGCGGCGTTCGCGGGCATGGCAATAGCAAGGCCCGAAGCAGCCAATGCCATCGAGGCGGTCTTGAGAAATTTCGACATGGGTTCGTCCTTTTGTTCGGGCTGACCACCACAGCCTCCGTCGATGTCGTTAAGCTATAACCCCATGAAGATGAACAGACTGCAACAGCGTCGTCAGATTCACACTTTTCGACGAACCGAGTTCTTGCCCGCCGGGAAATGAGGCTTGCGGCGCCTCGTGCACCCGCCTAGCGCGCCCCGATGGACGCCAGCGCCCCACACCAGCACGACCGGACGGGCCTCGCCGCCGCCTTCGGTGCCTATGTCATCTGGGGCGTCCTGCCGCTCTACCTGATTCTCGTGAGAACCGTGCCGGCGTTCGAATTCGTCGGCTGGCGAATCATCTGGACGCTGCCGCTGTGCCTGCTGATCGTCATGGCCCGCAGGCAGTGGCCGGACCTGAAGGCCGCCCTCGCCAACCGCCGCACTCTTGGCTGGCTGACCGCAAGTGCATCGCTGATCGCGATCAATTGGGTTGTGTACGTCTGGGCGATCCAGAATGGCCAGGTCTATGCCGCGAGCCTCGGATACTACATCAATCCGCTGCTCAACGTATTGCTGGGCACGCTGCTGCTCGGTGAAAAGCTGACGCGGCCGCAATGGGTCGCCGTCGGGATCGCTGCGGTAGGCGTATCGCTGCTCGCGGGAGGCGCACTAACGACGCTGTGGATCAGCCTGACGCTGGCGCTGAGCTTCGGGACCTACGGCCTGATCCGCAAGCAGGTCGATGTCGGATCGGTTCCCGGGCTGACGATCGAATCCGCGCTGCTGTTACTGCCGTCGGTCGGGGTCGCGTGGTACTTCGCGCAGACGCAGGGCTCGTCCTTCGCCGTCTCGACCAAACTCAGCCTCGCGATCATGGCGGGCGGTGTGCTGACCGCCTTTCCGCTGCTGCTGTTCGCGATCGCGGCGCGCAAGCTGCCCTATTCGACGTTGGGCTTCATCCAGTTCCTCGCGCCGAGCATCGTCTTTATCCTGGGCCTGACCGTGTTCGGCGAGGAGCTGAAACCGGCGCAAGCGGCATGCTTCGCCTGCATCTGGACGGCGGCGGCGATCTTCGTCTGGGACCTCGTCGCGCGGTCTAGGAAGCCAGCCGCCAGCTGAGCGTTTCGCCTGCGTGGAACGGTACGATCCGTGCCTCACCGCCGTCGACTTCTGCCGGGACCTCGACCGGCGCTTTCTCAAGCGTGATTCGCTCTTCATTCAGTGCGAGGCCGTAAAAGGCCGGGCCGTTGAGGCTGGCAAAAGCCTCGAAGTGGTCGAGCGCGCCCTCGTCCTCGAACACCTGGATGTAGCTCTCGAGCGCGAAGGGTGCATTGAAGATACCCGCGCAACCGCAATCGCTTTCCTTGGCGTGGCGGTGGTGCGGCGCGCTGTCGGTGCCGAGGAAGTATTTCGGCGAACCACTGGTCGCCGCGCCGCGCAGCGCCAGACGATGCTGCTCGCGCTTTGCCACCGGCAGGCAGTACATATGCGGTCGGATGCCGCCGACAAGGATATCGTTGCGGTTGATATGCAGATGCTGCGGCGTGATAGTAGCAGCCACGTTCGGTCCCGCGCTCTCGACAAAGGACACCGCCTGCATCGTGGTGATGTGTTCGAAGATGACTCGCAGGTTCGGCAGCCTGTCGACCAGCGGCTGCAGGATCCGGTCGATGAACACCGCCTCGCGGTCGAATATGTCGATGTCGGAAGTGGTCACCTCGCCGTGGACGCACAGCGGCATGCCGATCTCGGCCATCCGCTCGAGGACCCCCATGAAGTTGGCGACATCGGTCACGCCATGCGCGGAATTCGTGGTCGCGCCTGCCGGATAGAGCTTTGCTGCAGTGAGCACGCCATCCGCGTGACCGGCAGCCAGATCGTCCGCATCGGTCTCGTCCGTAAGATAGGCGGTCATCAGCGGGGTGAACTCGACACCCTCCGGCACCGCCTCCTCAATCCGCTCGCGATAGGCGGCGGCAAGCGCGGTCGTGGTGACCGGCGGAGCGAGATTGGGCATCACGATCGCGCGCGCGAACTGGCGTGCCGTATGCGGCACAACGGCGCGCATCGTTTCGCCATCGCGGAAGTGCAGGTGCCAGTCGTCGGGGCGGCGGATTGTCAGCGATTCGACCATGGTGTTGCCTATGGCCGCGAGCGGCCTATCTGTCACCCATGACTGCCACCCGCCTGACCAGCCGCGCCGTGATCCGCCTCAAGAGCGAGGCTCCCGAAGAGGACGTCGTCAATTTCCTCCAGGGCCTCGTAACGAATGATGTCGCAGGCACCCTGCCCGCCTATGCCGGGCTGCTGACACCGCAGGGCAAGACGTTGTTCGACTTCCTCGTCTGGCCAGGCGCGGAAGGTGAATTGCTGCTCGATTGCGAAGCGGATGCGGCCGAGGAGCTGGCCAAACGCCTGTCGCTCTATCGCCTGCGCCGCAAGATCGCGATCGCAGTCGACCCGACGGTCGCGGTGCACTGGCAGGCGCACCAGGGCGATGGCGGTGCCCCCGACCCGAGACTGGCGGCGCTCGGACAACGCTGGCTGGCGCCGGTAGCCGACGGCGATGAGGCAGCGGACGAAGCATGGCTCGCGCACCGACTCGGGCTCGGTGTTCCCCAAGGGCGGGCAGAACTGGGCGACATCCTGTGGCTCGAGACCAATGCCGTCGAACTTAACGGCGTCAGCTTCTCCAAGGGCTGCTATGTCGGTCAGGAAAACACTGCGCGAATGAACTGGCGCAGCAAGGTCAACCGGCGGGTGGTGGTGGTCCCGCTAGACCAATCGGAGGAGAAGCGGCGCAAGGCGGTTTATCCGGAGCTCGGCCTGGCGATCGATCACCTGCGCGTTGCCGATATCGCCGATGAACTCGCGCCCGATTGGATGCGCGCTGCGCTTAGTCCTGCTCAACCGGAAGATCGAGCGAGCGAGTAAGCATCCGTTCCGCCCGGTCGCGGGCCGCCGTGTCGGGCAGGCCTAACGAGCGGGCGAGCGCCGTACCGATGAGCGC
>JBFOLW010000065.1:0-5908 GCA_040830305.1 Erythrobacter sp. | reverse complement strand
CCATCGACACTCTGGAAAGCGCCCCCGGCATCCGGGCGGCCACCGAAGGGGTAAGCGTGCCCATCCGCACGCCAGTCTCTCAGGTTTCCCGACAGAGGGGGCATGGGTTGGTTTTGCGCTTCGCAAGGGGCGCTCCCATGCTTGCGAAGGACGGGACTTGAGCGAAGAACACGATACCGACGAACACATCGAGGAAACCGGCACCCTGCCGCTCGACGACTGGCACCGCCGCAAGGGCGCGCGCATGGTTCCCTTCGCCGGATACCACATGCCGATCCAGTACGAAGGTATCGTCGCCGAGCACAACTGGACACGAAACCAGGCGGGCCTGTTCGATGTCAGCCATATGGGCCAGCTCATGGTCACCGGCGAGAAGGCTGCCGAGGAACTCGAGAAGCTGCTGCCCGGTGCCATCGCCTCGCTAAAACCCGGCAAGGTCCGCTACTCGCTGCTTATCGACGACAATGGCGGCATTCTCGATGACCTGATGGTCACCAATGCCACGCCCTGGATCGAGGGCGACGAGGAGGCAGGGACCGAAGGGCATTGGGGCGAACCGGCCTACTACCTCGTGGTCAACGGCGCGACCAAGTGGGACGATATCGCGCATCTGCGCGAACATCTCGACGACGCTGTCACGCTTACGCATATGGACGAGCACGCGCTGGTGGCGCTGCAGGGGCCGAATGCGGCGACTGCGCTCAATCGCGTGATGCGGAACGTCATCGACGACATGGTCTTCATGGAAAGCGTCAACCATGATTTCGGCGAGTGGCCGCTGCGGATCACGCGCTCGGGCTACACCGGCGAGGACGGATTCGAAATCTCGGTTCCGGCGGAATTCGCCGAAAGCCTCGCCGACCGCCTGTGTGCGGAAATCGAGGTGCGCCCGATCGGGCTTGGTGCGCGCGACAGCCTGCGCCTCGAGGCCGGACTGCCGCTCTATGGCCACGACATCACCACCGAGACCGATCCGGTTTCCGCCGATCTCGGCTTTGCGCTGACCAAGCGGCGCCGCGAGGAAGGTGGCTGGATGGGGCACGAGGCCGTCGCCAAGGTTTTCGCCGCAGGACCGGGTCAGAAGCGTGTCGGCCTGGCGATCGACGGCCGCATGCCCGCGCGCGAAGGCGCGATCATCTTCTCCGGCGACAAGCAAGTCGGCCGGGTCACCTCGGGCGGCTTTTCGCCCACGCTCGAGCGCCCGATCGCCATGGGTTACGTCGACACCGCGCTTGCCGAGGAAGGAACCGATCTCGAAGTCGAGGTTCGTAACAAGAGACTGCCCGCGAAGGTCGCATCGCTGCCCTTCGTCCCCCATCGCTACCACAGAGGGAAATGACTGAAATGGCCCGTTACTTCACCGACGAACACGAATGGATCGACGTCGAGGGCGACACCGCAACCGTCGGCATCACCGACTATGCGCAGGGTCAGCTGGGCGACATCGTTTTTGTCGAACTGCCCGATGTCGGCAGCGTGATCGACAAGGGCAAGGATGCCGCCGTGGTGGAAAGCGTCAAGGCGGCAAGCGACGTCTACGCGCCGATCAGCGGCGAGATCGTGGAGACCAATGAAGCGCTCGAAGACGATCCGGCGCTGGTCAACACGTCGCCCGAAGAAGGCGGCTGGTTCTTCAAGATGACCATCGGCGACAAGTCGCAATTCGAAGGACTGATGGACGAAGCCGCCTACAAGAGCTTCTGCGACGGGCTTTAAGAGGGGCCCCGGCGAAGGCCGGGGTCTCCTTCGGCCGCGCGCCAAACTGCATGAGGCCACAGCATTTGCTGGGGCACACGAGGGACTGAAATGCGCTACCTACCCCTGACCGATACCGATCGTTCGGACATGCTCGCCACGATCGGCGCGCCCGATATCGATGCGCTGTTCGCCGACGTTCCCGAAGAGGCGCGGCTTTCCGGACCGATCGAGGGCCTGCCGATGCACGCGTCCGAAATGGCGGTCGAAAAGCACATGCGGCGGCTGTCGAAGAAGAACCTCGCGGCGGCCGATGCGGCGTTCTTCCTCGGGGCAGGGGCCTACAAGCATCACATCCCGGCCAGCGTCGACCATATCATCCAGCGCGGCGAGTTCCTGACCGCCTACACGCCCTACCAGCCTGAAATCGCGCAGGGCACGCTGCAGATGCTGTTCGAGTTCCAGACGCAGGTTGCGCGCCTCTATGGTTGCGCGGTGGCCAATGCCTCGATGTACGACGGCTCGACCGCCTGCTGGGAAGCGGTGGCGATGGCGAGCCGTGTCGCGCGCGGCAAGAAGCGCAAGGTCGTGCTCTCGGGCGCGCTCCATCCGCACTATGCCGAAGTGGTGCGGACGATGGCCAAGTTCACCGACGACGAGATCGCCGGTGCTCCGCCGAGCCTGACGCCCAAGCCCGACGATGACGGCCTGATCGCGCGGATCGACGAGGACACGAGCTGCGTCGTGGTGCAGTACCCCGACATCCTCGGCCGCCTGCCCGATCTCGCCCGCATTGCCGAGGCGGCGCATGAGAAGGGTGCGCTGCTGATCGCGGTCAATACCGAACCGGTGGCGCTGGGGGCGATCAAGTCGCCCGGGGAACTGGGCGCCGATATCGTGGTGGGCGAAGGCCAGTCGATCGGCGTGGGGCTGCAGTTCGGCGGGCCCTATCTCGGCCTGTTCGCGGTGCGCGATGAAAAGCATGTCCGCATGATGCCCGGCCGCCTCTGCGGTGAGACCGTGGATGCCGAGGGCAAGCGCGGCTTCGTGCTGACGCTGTCGACCCGCGAGCAGCATATCCGCCGCGAAAAGGCGACCTCGAACATCTGCACCAATTCGGGTCTCTGCGCGCTGGCATTCAATGTCCATATGACGCTGCTCGGTGAGAAGGGGCTGCGGCGCCTTGCGATGGAAAACCATCGCCTCGCCTGTCTTGCGGCCGACCGCTTGGCGAAAGTGCCCGGTGTGAAGCTGCTCAACGACGCGTTCTTCAACGAGTGTACCCTGTTGCTCGATGGCGATGCGCGCGCGATCGTGCGTGACCTGACGAAGCACGACATCCTTGCAGGCGTGTCGCTCGGCCGCCTGTTTCCCGGCAACGAGGGACTGTCCAACGGCCTGCTCGTCGCGGTTACCGAAACCACCACCGAGGAGGACATCGAGACGCTTGCCTCCGCACTCGAGGAGGTGCTGGCATGAGCACGCCCAACGCATCCGGCTGGAAGCCCGGCACCCCCGTCACCGGCCACAACGCGATGAGCGGTCCCGATACCGCCACTGGCAACCGTGCGCTGATGCTCGAGGAGCCGCTGCTGTTCGAAATCGGCCATGTCGAGACCACCGGAGTCGACCTGCCCGAGCCGCAAGGCGGAGCAAATCGCCTCGGCGGGTTCGAGCGTAACGACCCGATCGGCCTGCCCGGCCTGTCGGAGCCGGAGACGGTACGCCACTACACCCGCCTGTCGCGCCAGAACTACGCAATCGATCTCGGCCTCTTCCCGCTCGGCTCGTGCACGATGAAGCACAATCCGCGCCTCAACGAGAAGATCGCGCGCATGCCCGGCTTTGCCGACGTCCACCCGCTGCAGCCGGTCGACACGGTGCGTGGTGCGCTCGAGGTCATCAACGAACTGGCCTTCTGGCTGCTCGACCTCACCGGCATGCACGGCGTCGCGATGAGCCCCAAGGCGGGCGCGCATGGCGAGCTTTGCGGTATTCTGTGCATCCGCGCCGCGCTCGAGGCGCGCGGCGATGCGCGCGAGGTCATCCTCGTGCCCGAAAGTGCGCATGGCACCAATCCTGCCACCGCCGCCTTCGCCGGGTACAAGGTCGAGGACATCCCCGCCACGCCCGAAGGCCGCGTGGATCTGGAGGCGCTCAAGGCGAGGCTTGGACCCGATGTCGCGGGCGTAATGATCACCAATCCGAACACCTGCGGGCTGTTCGAGCGCGACATGAAGGCGATCTCTGACGCGGTGCACGAGGCCGGCGGCTTCGTCTATTGCGACGGCGCCAACTTCAACGCCATCGTCGGCAAGGTGCGCCCGGGAGACCTTGGTGTCGATGCGATGCACATCAATTTGCACAAGACCTTCTCCACCCCGCATGGCGGCGGTGGCCCGGGTTCGGGGCCCGTGGTGCTGTCCGAGGCGCTCAGCCCCTATGGACCGCTGCCCTTCACCGCCCGAACCGAGGATGGTGTGGTCCATCTCGTCGAGGAGGAGAACGCGGATGAGTTCGAACACACCAAAGCGTTCGGCCGGATGACCGCATTCCACGGGCAGATGGGCATGTTCACCCGCGCGCTGGCCTATATGCTCAGTCACGGCGCGGACGGATTGAAGCAGGTTGCCGAGGACGCGGTGCTCAATGCCAACTACGTCCTGCGCAGTCTCGAAGACGTGCTCGATGCACCATTCGGCCCCAGCGGGCCATGCATGCACGAGGCGCTATTCAGCGACAAAGGCTTCGCGGATGGGCTGTCGACCCTCGATCTGGCCAAGGCGCTGATCGACGAAGGCTACCATCCGATGACGATGTACTTCCCGCTTGTCGTGCATGGCGCGATGCTGGTCGAACCGACCGAGACGGAGAGCAAGGCGGCGCTGGACCAGTTTATCATGGCCCTGCGCAGCGTTGCGGAGCGGGCGAAATCGGGCGACGAGAGCCTCAAGACCGCGCCACATTATGCACCCCGCCGTCGCCTCGACGAGACGCAGGCGGCGCGCAAACCGATCCTCGCCTGGAATGACCCCGACATGGCCTGAGGCAAACAGGGTTGCGGCTCCCCGCCGCTGCTCTACAACCGCCTAACTACAAAAGAAAATCGGGTCGCTCGATTAGCCGCGGGGGAGGCGGGGATTGAGCGAGGACAGACAGGACGGCTTGCTGGTGCGTGGCTGGCGCAACGTGCGCGAAGCCGGACCGCGTCGCCTCGCGCTCACCGCCTTGCTGATCCTCGCCGCGCTCGTGGTTGCGCGGTACAGCTGGGACATTCCTGCTGAATTCGTCCCGCGCGAGATGCGCACTGCGGGGGCGGAGGATGTCGATCTCAAGACCCCCGGAACCGGAGATGCCGAACGCGCGCTCTACGACCTGCGGAGCTCGCTGCTTGCCGACCGGATCGAACAGGACCCGCGCATCACTATGGTCGTCTATGACGACCAGACGCTCATCAATGCCCGCAAACGTTCGCCTCTCGATCGCGGCATGCTGGCCCGCGCGCTGCGGGTCATCGACGAGATGGAGCCGAAGGCCATCGGCATCGATATCCTGTTCGACCAACCGCAGGACGAGGACGCCGAGCTGCTCGCTGCCTTGCGCTCGATGGAGACTCCGACCCTGGTCGGCTATGCCAATCTTGCCACCAACGAAGACGATATCGTTTACGAGCAACAGGTCTATCTCGAAGGCTTCCTAGCACAGCTTGAAGGCAGCAATGCGCGGCCCGCCAGCATCAGGCTCGACAACTCGCATGGCGTGACGCGCAAATGGCCGAGCATCGAGCTGGACCTCCCGCCCGTTCTGGGTCGGGCGATGCTTCAGGCGGCTGGAGAGGGCGAGAAGACCCTGCCCGGCTACCAGGGGTCGTTGCGGTTTCGCCACCCGGCCTATGACAACGAGCCAATGTACGGGCGATTACAGATCGACAATTTCCTCGATCCCGTCCTGATGGAAATTCCCGAGGTGCGGGCGATGCTGCGCGAACAAATTGAAGGGCGCTATATCCTGATCGGCGGGGGCATCATCGACTACGACCGGGTGCAGACAAACTTCTCCAGCGTGATCGGCGAGAAACCCCCCCGTCTTCGCGTCCACGCCCGCATGATCGCGCCAAGGCCCGATGGCGAGCGGCGCGGGAGGGGCGCGGGCGGCACGCCCTGGGTACTGGGCGTACTGGTGGGCGTGGCCGCGGGGCTGTCCCGCCCGCTGG
>JBFOLW010000064.1:0-9180 GCA_040830305.1 Erythrobacter sp. | reverse complement strand
TGAACAAGGCCGGCGCCACCACCGCCCCCCAGTAGAAATTGTTCGCCCGGCCAGCGAGCATGAAGGCGAGGCCATAGCCTAGATATAGCAGCGTTCCGGTCGTGCCCGCGGGTGATTTCCAGCCCGCCCAGCCCAGCACCATCAGCAGCACCAGCGGTCCGGCGACCTCGTGGGGCAGAAACCTGAGGTTCGAACTCAGCACGACATTGCCGAGCCAGCCCGACATCCCGCGCAGCACCAGCCAGTCCGGACTTTCGGGATCGCTTGGCAGGACATGCGGAGCGACCAGCGACAGGTGCCATGCCATCGCTGCGAGGAAGGCAAGCACGAGCGCGGTCCAGGCCGCGGCCTCCTTCCAGTCGCGCCGCCAGGCGGCCATCGCTCCGAGCAGCAGGACGAAGGGCAGCACATGCTCGCGGATCGCCAGCGCCAGCGCGGCGACCGCCAGCGCCCAGCCCCAGCGCCCGGGCCGGTGCAGCCCGAAAGCGAGCGCCACCAGCATCCCGGCCCAGAGCTCGTGGAGCACGAAGTAATAGCGGTTGAGGCCGAGCGACGCGCCCATCAGCATCAGCGCGGCACCGATCCGCCTGACCCGCCGGCCACCCGGCTCCTCGCCCAGCCGTTTCCACCACGCCCATACTGTCGCGGCCATCAGCAGCACTGCAAGCGCGATCATGCCCCCTTCGCCGAGCCAGGCATGGACGTAGGCAAGCGTCGGCAGGCGCACCGCGAGGCCCGGACGGACGGGGTAATCGCTCGCGCGCTGTTCCTCGACGATGAAATCGTAATAGGCCTCGCCGCCCGCGACCCGCTCGATTGCGCGGTCGTAGAAGGCAAGGTCGTCGTCGCGCGGCGGTTCGGCACTGTCTGGCGTTCCCTCCCCGATCAGCGCCGGAACGCCGGAGGGCGTACCGTCCATGCTCGCAGTCAGCGGGGTGAGCGCGGCCAGCACGAGCAGCGCGGCGATGACGGCGAGCAGCACGCGTGCAGGCCAGGCGCGCCAGTGGGCGAAACGATTCCAGGCGGGTGCCGCTGCGGCTTCGTCTAGCCGATCAACCCCTGTGCTATCACCGCCCATGCTGCGAGCCCCCCTGCTGCCGCTGCAATCACATAACCCAGCGGTCCCCGCGAAGGCTCCTTGCGGCGACGCCTTTCCCACATGATTTCGACATCGGGCAACGGCGGCGGCTCGGGTGCGCCACCCTTGGGCGGGAAGCGATCCTCGATCCGGCGCACGAGGTCGGGGATACGCAGCAGCGTTTCAGTATCCTCGCGGATACGGTCGGCGATCGCGGCTTCGGGCCCCAGCTCGTCGCGGATCCAGCTGCGCACATAGGGTGCGCTAGTGTCCCACATGTTGATTTGCGGATTGAGCTGGGTGGCGATGCCCTCGACCATCACCATGGTCTTCTGCAGCAGCAGCAGGTGCGGCTGCGTCTGCATGTCGAAATCGCGCGTGATCGCAAACAGTCCGTCGAGCATCTGCCCGACCGACAGCTCGCTCACCGGCTTGCCGCGCATCGGCTCGCCTACCGCCCGCAGCGCGGTCGCGAACTCGTCGACATTGTGATAGCTCGGCACGTATTGCGCCTCGAAATGGATCTCGGCGACGCGTTTGTAATTGCCCGTCGTCAATCCGTAGAGGATTTCCGCCAGCCACATGCGCGCGCGCCGGTCGATCCGGCCCATGATGCCGAAATCGATCGCGGCAATGGTCCCGTCCGCTTTCACGAACAGGTTCCCCTGGTGCATGTCGGCGTGGAAGAAGCCCGAGGCGATCGCCTGCTTGAGGAAGGCGAGCACGAGCCGGCTCGCCAGTTCCTCGGTGTCGTGTCCGGCGGCCCTGATTGCCTCGACATTGCTGATCTTGATCCCGTCGATCCAGTCGACGGTCATCACGCGGCCGTTGGTCCGGTCCCAGTCGATCCCGGGGATCTCGTATCCCTCGGTCCCGACCATGTGCTCGGCGAGTTCGGAAGCGCTGGCCGCCTCGCGGCGCAGGTCGAGCTCGCGATTGGTCCAGCGCTTGAAGTTGGCGATGACCAGACGCGGGCGCAGGCGCGCGGCCTCGCCGCCCATCGCCTCGACATGCGCGGCGGCCCATTCATAGGTGTCGATATCGCGCGCGAATTGCTCGCGCACGCCCGGACGCAGCACCTTTACCGCGACCTGACGCCCCTCGATCGTAACCGCGCGATGGACCTGCGCGATCGAGGCTGCACCGACGGGCACCGGGTCGAACTCGGCATAGAGGCTTTCGAGCGGCTGCTCGAAACTCGCCTCGATGACCTGCTTGATCTGCTCGAAACCAACCGGCGGGAGGTCGTCCTGCAGTTTCAGAAGATTGCGCGCGGGCTCGTCCCCGACGAGGTCCGGCCGCGTGGCCAAAGTCTGGCCGAGCTTGATCGCCGCCGGCCCGATATCGCGAAACGCCCCTGCATAATCGCGCTCGCCCGTGGTGCCGGTCAAGGCGAACCAACGCGCGAGCTTGGCCATGCGGCGGACCGGGACGGGTGCATTCGGATCGGTTTCGATCCCCACCAGCGCGCGGTGCCGCGCCAGCGTTATGCCCCATTTGAAGAGGCGCCAGATATGCGTTGCGGGGCGTGCCACCGGTTAGACTTTCCACCCCGAATGGATGTTCACGGCACCGCCGAGGATCGACTCCACCTTGGTATGCACGAAGCCCGCATCGCGGATCATCGCCTCGAATTCGGCCGGCTTCGGAAAGCGGCGGATCGATTCGGCGAGGTAGCGATAGCTCTCCTCGTCATTGGCGATCACCTTGCCGATCTTGGGCATGAGCTGGTGCGAATAGAGGTCGTAGACTTCCTTGAAGCCCGGCCAGTCGGTCTGGCTGAATTCCATGCAGTAGAAGCGCCCGCCAAACTTCAGCACTCGGTGCGCCTCGCGCAGCGCCTTGTCGATGAAGGTGACGTTCCGGATGCCGAAGACGATGGTGTAGGCATCGAAAATGCGGCTCGAGAAGGTCAGTTCCTCGGCGTTCTGGCGGCTCCACACCAGCCCGTCGATCCCGCAATCCATCGCGCGTTCGATACCCACGTCGAGCATGTCCTGGTTGATGTCGCTGACCGTCACGCTCGCGCCGCGTTCGGCCATGCGGAAGGCGATGTCGCCGGTGCCGCCCGCCATGTCGAGGATCGCCTCGCCCGGCTGCGGCTTAACCCGCGAAACGAAGCGGTTCTTCCACAGGCGATGCATCCCGCCCGACATCGCGTCGTTCATCACGTCGTATTTTGCGGCGACGCTGGAGAAAACCTCGCCCACACGGCCGGTTTTCTCGGAGGCGTCGATGTCTTCGTAGCCGAAGGAAACGGTGTCGGTCATGGGGATGGGCCTTAGGGGGAATTGAGGCCAGCGCAAAGGGTGTTGGGGGAGGTGTTTTTTGTTGCGTGCGTGAAGCGCATCCGCGCTTCCCTTTCTGTTCCGGCCCACGCCCCCTCCCGGAATCCTTAGTCGCGTACGGGCCGGACATCCGTCCGTCCCTTCGGCACCAGCCCTCACCCCCACCCGGCCACCCACGAAATCATGCTGATGGGTGGCCGGGTGGGGGTGAGGGCTGGTGCGGCGTCCGGCGATCTGCCATCTCCAACCGCGACACCTTGCCACTCGCCGGAAATTCACGATTTGCCCGAACTTCCCGAAGTCGAAACCACGGTGCGCGGCCTCGCGCGTTTTCTCGAGGGCGAGACGATCACGCGCGTTGTCGTGAACCGCCCCGACATGCGCCGCCCCTTCCCGCCCGACCTCGTGCAGGCACTGACCGGGGCGAGCGTGACGCATCTGACGCGGCGCGCGAAATACGGCCTCATCCACACCAGCCGCGACCATGCGATGGTCTTCCACCTCGGCATGAGCGGGCGCTGGCGGATCGATCCGGAGGCCGACGAGAAGCACGACCACCTCGTGATCGAGACCGCCGGACACCGCTTCGCGCTCAACGACCCACGCAGGTTCGGCTCGGTCGACCTGCTGCTCGCGCCCGAACTCGATCTATGGCCACCCTTCGCCGCGCTGGGACCGGAGCCCTTGGGCGAAGACCTCACCCCGGAGCACCTGCGCGCAGCCACACGCGGGCGGAAACAGGCGATCAAACTTCTGCTATTGGACCAACGGATCGTCGCGGGTCTCGGCAATATCTATGTCTGCGAGGCGCTGTGGCATGCGGGCATCCATCCGCGAAAGGCCGGCGGCAAGGTAACCATGCCGCAGCTCAAACGCCTCGTCCCCGCGATCAAGGATGTGCTGGAGCGCTCGATCCGCGACGGCGGCAGCACCTTGCGCGATTTTGCCCAGCCCGACGGCGAACTGGGCTACTTCGCCACCCGCTTCCACGTATACGGCCGCGAGAGCGAGCCTTGCCACCACGAGGACGGCGGCACGATCCGCCGCATCGTGCAGGGCGGGAGAAGCACGTGGTTTTGCCCGGTTTGTCAGGGGTAAGCGCCCTTAGGGCTAGCCCTCAGACTAAGGTCAATAAGACGGCCGTAACCACCAACAACCACGAAACTACGCGCTCGACTTTCGAGAGGGCTTCCTTCCTTGTGGCTCGCCATGTCAGTAGCGCGAGCGGAACAATTAGCGCAGCCAACTGGGCAAGACCTCTCAAGATATAGTTGGATTTGCTCGCATAGCTCCATTTTCCAGCGGCTGGCCCCTCTGCGCCCCATGGATAGCAATTGGGACCCGAAGGACATGCCTGAGCCGCCATGGCGCTCAACAGATCTGTCGAGAGCAATGCGATAAGGCAGACCAATAGGCCAGCGCCAAGGAGCTGGAACAGGTATCTACCGGTCACCAGTTCTTCTCACAAATCCAGCGAAGCGTATTCCCGTGGCGGGAGGAGGCCCTCCATCTTCTCGTTCAGCAGCGGGCGGAAGCTGGGGCGGCTTTTCATGACCATGTACCAGTCGCGCGCCTGCTGGTGTCCCTTCCACTCGATCCCGCCGAGATAATCGACCACCGAGAGATGCGCTGCGCAGGTAAGATCCGCGAGGCTCATTTGCGGGCCCGCCAGCCACTGCCGCGTGTCGACCAGCCAGTCGATGTAATCGAGATGGCCGTGCAGCATCCGGCCCATCTGCCTGAGCACCTGCCCGTCGGGCGACTGGCGTAGGACGAGGCGCTTTTTCATCTTTTCGTGCAGCGCGGGTTCGGTCACGTCGTGATAGAAATTCTCGTCGAACAGCGAGACCAGCCGGCGGATTTCCGCGCGCTGCAACGCCGATCCGTTGATCATCGGATTGCGCTCGACTGTTTCCTCGAGGAATTCGCAGATCGCCTGGCTGTCCGCCAAGGCGACGTTGCGCGCCGCATCGTGCAGCACGGGGGTGCGCCCCGCGGGATTGAGGTGCCAGAGCTCGTCGCGCCCTTCCCACGGATATTCGCGCACCAGCTCGTAGGCGATGCTCTTCTCGCCCATCAGCAGGCGCAGCTTGCGGCTGAAAGGGCACAGGGGAAATTGATGGAGCTGCCACATAGTCGCCGCCGCCTTGCCACAAGGGCGGACGCCGCGTCCACTAGTGCGCTGGGAGATACGGCGAATTTTGCAGTGGATCAGTCGGCGAGGGGGATCGCCAGCCGAACCCGTCCGGCCAGTTCGCGCATCATCGGCGTCATTGTGGCGAGGCCTCTGGCCATCGCCCCGGCAGCCTGCATGGCGCGCGGGACATTGCGTGCGACCCCTTCGCCCAGCCCATCCGTTTGGGGCGCCAGCCGGCGCAGGGTGACATCCGGATCGATCCGGCGCGCCTGGCCGCTCGCCAATTCGGCGGCAGCTTCGGCGAGCGGGCCGATCGGCATGTCGAGCAGCACTTCGGTCATTGCCTGGGCCATCAGGGCGGTTTCGCGCTGGCGTTCGGGATCGCGCATCTGCTCACCCAGTTCGGCAAGCGGCGCGGCCTGCGTACCGGCAGCGTCCTGCGCCAGCGCTGGCGCAGGCAGGACAAGCGTCGCGAGGATGGCGGGCAAGATTGAACGGCGCATAGGCAACACCAAGATGATTGAGACAAACACTACGATCTATCCCTGAGCCGCTTGCCGAATGGTGAACGCCGGTTCAGATGCCGGAGGCGTCGAGCATCAGCAGGCAGGCGGGCATGACCTCGTCGAGGCGGCCGGGAGTCTGCGACAGGCCGGCACTTTCGCGCTCGACCAATCCCATGATCGCCCCGCGATCCGCTTCGAGCTCGTCCATCAGCCGTGCGGTCGTGCGGACGAAGAATTCTCGGCCCCGTTCGGCCATCACGGGATATTCGCGGTGGGCGCCTTCCCCGGACACCTGGGCCTTGTGCACCAGCCCGAAGGCCACCGAACACCGCAGCGCGCTCGACTGTTCGAGCGTGAGGTCGGGCAGGCTCGCGTCCCCCTGCGTGGCGGCAGCCGATTGCATGAAAGAGAGGGCGAGCGCGGCGAGAATAGTCGACATCGCGCGCTTTTAGCCGCACCCGGATGAACCGCAAGCATCAAGCCGCCAATCGCCGCTTGCCAGCACCCGCCCCGCGATTAAGGTGGCCAATCGAAACTCAAAGGAGAGAGATGCGATGTTCAACCACATCATGATCGGCACCAACGACATCGACAAGGCCAAGGCCTTTTACGAGAAGGTACTGAAGGTCGTCGGCGTCGAAGGGTCGATGGACAATACCACCGACAGCGGCACCAAGCGCGTGTTCTTCATGCACGACGGCAATGTGCTCGCGCTATCGCAACCGATCGACGGCGAGCCCGCGACCTGCGCCAACGGCATGACCATCGGTTTCAGATGCTCCTCGCCCGAACAGGTCAAGGAATTGCACGACGCCGCGATCGCCGCGGGCGGGACCAGCATCGAAGACCCGCCGGGCCTGCGGGAGGGCGCGATGGGCGCGATGCATCTGTGCTATTTCCGCGATCTCGACGGCCACAAGATCTGCGGCATCCACCGCGCTGCCTGATGCGCGGCGAAGCGGGATTGCTGGCCGACCTGCGCGCGCTGGCGATCCCCTTCGAGGCGCATGAGCACGCGGCGGTTTTTACAGTCGCGGAAAGCCGCGCGATCGACGCTGCCATTCCGGGCGCACATACCAAGAACCTGTTCCTGAAAGATGCCAAGGGCGCGTTCTGGCTGGTAACCGTCCCCGCTGCGGCGCGGGTCGACCTGAAGGCGCTGCCCTCGGCGATCGGCTGCAAGCGGGTAAGTTTCGGCAAGCCGCAGGACATGGAGCGCCTGCTCGGCATAGCCCCGGGTTCGGTGACCCCGCTCGCGATGATCAACGCCGCGGCAGGCAGCGTGACAGCGGTGCTCGATACCTCACTCGCCAATGCGCCGCGGATCAACGTCCACCCCTTGCGCAACACCGCGACGCTGGGCCTTGCGGGCGAGCACGTCCTCGCCCTCCTGCGCCACTGGGGCCACGCGCCGGTCGTCGCCGAAATCCCGACGACGGCGGATTAGCGCGAGAGTTCGAAAACCGCGAATTCGGCGCGCGCATTGGCCCCGGCACGGGCGACGGGGCGCTCGCCGGCGAAATACCAGTCGCGCACGATCCTCGCATCCTTCTCGCGTGCCAGATCGCGGAAATCCTTCACTGTCAGATGGTGGATGTTCTGCGTCGCATACCAGCTGACCGGAATGGCCCGCGTCACCGGCATGCGCCCGCCGAACATCAGCGCGGCGCGCGTGCGCCAGTGCGCGAAATTGGGAAAGCTCACGAAAGCGCGATTTCCGACCCGCAGCAGCTCGTCGAGCATGCGGTCGGGTCGCTCTGCGGTCTGGAGCGTTTGGCTGAGGATCGTGTAGTCGAAGCCCTTGTCGGGATAATCCGCAAGGTCGCGGCCGGCATCGCCCTGCACCACCGAGAGGCCCTGCGACACGCAGCGCTCGACGCATGTCCCGTCGATCTCGATCCCGCGCACGTCGCAGGACTTGTCGCGCAGGGCGAGCATCAGCGCGCCGTCGCCGCAGCCTATGTCGAGCACGCGCGTGCCGGCGTCGACATGGCCGGCGATTACCGCGAGGTCGGGCCGCAGGCTCATCCGAGGAACCCTCCGATCACACGGTCGAGCGCGGGCACGTCGAGCAGGAAGCTGTCATGGCCATGCGGCGCTGACAGTTCGACGAAACTCACCGCTGCACCTGCGGCGTTGAGCGCGTGGACCACGTGGCGGCTTTCGGCAGTAGGATAGAGCCAGTCGCTGTCGAAGCTGACGAGGCAGAACCGGGCGTCGGTGCCCATGAATGCGTCGGCCAGCCTGCCACTGTGCTCCTCGGCCAGATCGAAATAATCCATCGCGCGGGTAATGTAGAGATAGCTGTTTGCATCGAAGCGCTGCGTGAAGCCGCTGCCCTGGTAGCGCAGATAGCTCTCGACCTGGAAATCAGCATCGAAACCGAAGCTCTTCGCGTCGCGATCCTGCAAGTTGCGCCCGAACTTGCCGGTCAGCGCCTCCTCGGAAAGATAGGTGATATGCGCCGCCATGCGCGCTACCGCGAGACCGTTGTCGGGTGCTTCGCCGCCGTAGTAGCCGCCTTGCTGCCAGCGCGGATCAGCCATGATCGCCTGCCGCCCGAGCTCGTGAAAGGCGATGTTCTGCGCCGAATGCCTGCTGGTCGAAGCGATCACCAGGACTCGGGCCGCCCGTTCGGGCCAGTTCGCCGCGAGGCTCAGCGCCTGCATCCCGCCCATCGATCCACCGACCACCGCGTGCAGCGTCCCGATCCCCAACGCGTCGAGCAGGCCGACATGCGCGCGGACCATGTCGCGGATGGTGATGACGGGGAAACGCATGGCGTAGGGTACGCCATCGGGGGCCGCGCTTGCCGGCCCGGTCGAACCCATGCAGCTGCCGATGACATTGGCGCAGATGACGTGGAAGCGATCGGTATCGATGGGCTTGCCTGGCCCGACCGTCCGCTCCCACCAGCCGGGCTTGCCGGTGATCGGATGGGGACTGGCGACATATTGGTCGCCGGTCAGCGCATGGCAGAGCAAGATCGCGTTCGAGCGGTCGTTATTCAGCGCGCCATAGGTCTCGTAAGCCACCTCGACCCGCGCAAGCTCGCCGCCGCCGTCGAGCGGCAGGGAAGCGGGAAGGGTCAGCATTTGCGAGCGGGCGTTCAAATCGGACCTTTGGGTGAAACAATCAAACCCTGTCTCTATCCGCTCACCCGCGGCTTGT
>JBFOLW010000063.1:0-3184 GCA_040830305.1 Erythrobacter sp. | reverse complement strand
TACGCCGGCTGGAGCGGAAACCTGAGCGATGCAGTCAGCGTCGACATCGGGGTTCTCTACTACATTTATCCGACCGAAGAGCTCGGGCTCGATACCGACTATATCGAACCCTACGCCTCGATCAGCGCCAATCTCGGTCCGGCAGAGGCCACGTTCGGCGTGGCCTACGCGCCCGAGCAGGATTCGCTGGGCGGCGGTGATAACCTCCACCTTTACACCGATCTCGGTGTCGGAATTCCCGATACGCCATTCACTCTGACGGCCCACCTCGGCTATACCGATGGCGCGCTTGCGCCGACGCTGCTGGCAGGCGCTGCCGACGACACCGGTCTCGACTGGTCGATCGGTGCCAGCGTGGCGCAGGGCAATTTCGAGGTCGGCGTTGCCTATGTCGGCGTCGAAGGGCCTTCGGTCGACGGCTTTACCGACGACGCCATTGTGGGAACGATTTCGGCCAGCTTCTGAGCCAATCCGAAATCGGCAAAGTGAGGGGCGCGCCAATTCGGCGTGCCCCTCCACGCGTCAGTCGAGCGCGAAATCGACCGTAGTGACGACACGTACCTTCTTGAATGGGGTATCCCCGATACCCCAGCCTCCGGCCTCGCCATCGCGCGCACCGATCGAGAAATACCCTTGCGTGGCCTTGCGAATGCTGCCGACGTCGGCGCCGCTGTCCTGCGCAAACTGCTCCGCGGCCGCTCGCGCATCCCTGGTGGCTTCGGCGACCATTTCGGGTTTGATCGCATTGAGGCCAGTGAATGTATAGCTGATCCCCGAACCATCCTCGAGCACGACACCCTTGCGCACCAGTTCGGCCTGGCTGCGAACCGCACTTTGCGCGCGTTCTATGTCCTTGGTGCGTAGCACGATCCGCTGGCGCACCGTGTAGAAGACGACCCCGTCGTCGGTGTAGTTCGAGACATTGGCCCCTGCTGGAGTCAATTCGGCTTCGGGAAAACCGAGCCCGTCGAAGAACTCGCGCACCGCTTCGGCGTCGCGGTCGGTATTGGCCTGGGCCGTTTGCAGATTGGTGGCGGTGGAGGCGAAAGACAGCGTCCAGGTCGCGAGATCCGCCGTGACCTCGCGCTCGGCGAGGCCGCGCACCGTCACGCTCCGTTCGGCAGCCTTCATTCGCACGAGGCCATCGCCGAGAACGAAACCGCCGAGCACCAATCCTATCGCGACAATCCCGGCGCTGGCCAACCATCGCTTGAGCGTTGCATCGCCGTGGTGCGGCGTGGCACTAGCAGCGTCGATATCGGTTTCGTCGGTCATGATCTCGTTCCTCTCTGGCCTGTGCCTCCCGAGGTTCGCGATACCGTCACGGCGATGAACCGTGCTTTAATGTCGATGAATGGAGTTAGCAGTGCCCAAATACCTGCACACAATGATCCGTGTGACCGACCCCGATGCGACCGTTGCCTTCTTCAGGCTGATCGGACTCGAGGAGACGCGCCGGTTCGACAACGAGAAGGGCCGCTTCACGCTGATCTTCCTGGCGGCTCCGGGACAGGAAGGCGTGGCCGAGGTCGAGTTGACCTACAACTGGCCGGCCGAAGACGGCACCGCGCCCGAGGAATATACCGGCGGCCGGAACTTCGGCCACCTCGCCTACCGCGTCGAGAATATCTACGAGACCTGCCAGGCGATTATGGACGCGGGGCATACGATCAACCGTCCGCCGCGCGATGGACACATGGCCTTCGTCAAGACGCCCGACGGCATCTCGATCGAACTGTTGCAGGATGGCTATCTCGACCCGCAGGAACCCTGGGCGAGCATGGAGAATACCGGCAGCTGGTAGGCCCGATTACTCGATATAGGGCGACTTCGCATCGTCGGGGTGCTTCCCCGACATGCGGAGGATCGCATAGCCGGCCACCGCCGAGATCAGCGATCCGAGCAGGATCCCAATCTTGGCTTCATTGATCAGCTGCTGCTGGCCCGTGAACGCAAGGCCACTGATAAACAGCGACATGGTGAAGCCGATCCCGCACAGGATCGAGACCCCCCAGATCTCGGCCCAGCTTGCCTGGTCCGGACGGGGTGCGAAACCGAGCTTGTCTGCCGCGAAGATCGCCGCGAAAATGCCGACCTGCTTGCCCAGGAAAAGGCCTGCGGCAATCGCCAGCGGCAGCGGCGCAAGCAGCTGTTCGACGCCCATGCCCGCCAGCGGCACGCCGGCATTGGCGAAGCCGAAGACCGGCACGACCAGATAGGCGCTCCACGGGGCGAGGCCGTGTTCCATCCGTTCGACCATGGTCTGGTCGTCAGGCCCGACCATCGGGATGCACAGCGCCGCCACAACGCCGGCGATCGTCGCATGGATACCGGTGTTGAGCACGAAATACCAAAGGACGAGCGCGAGCAGGATGAACGGCCAGTAGGCGGCGACACGCATGCGGTTGAGAACCATCATCAGCACGACGACACCGCCCGCTGCGGCCAGCCAGCCCAGCTTGATGTTCGCGGTATAGAACAAAGCGATGACCATCACCGCGCCGATATCGTCGACGATTGCGACAGTTAGCAGGAACAGGCGCAGCGAGGCAGGGCAGCGATTGCCGAGCAGCCCCAAAACGCCCATTGCGAAGGCGATATCGGTGGCGGCGGGTATCGCCCAGCCGCGCAGCAGTTCGGCATCGCCGCCGACGATTCCGACATAGACGAGCGCGGGGATCGCCATCCCCGCTATCGCCGCGAGGATCGGCAGTCGCCGCGATTGCGCGGTCGAGAGCTGCCCCTCGATCCACTCGCGCTTCACTTCGAGGCCGACGACGAAAAAGAAGATCGCCATGAGGCCGTCGTTGATCCACAGATGCAGGTCGTAGAGCTTCGGGATCGGGGTCCAGGGCAGCTTTCCGTAGAACAATTGTTCATACTCGCCGGCCAGCGGCGAGTTGGCCGCCAGCATGGCTGCTGCAGCGACCAGGATGAGCAGAATGCCGGCCGATGCATCGCTGACGAAGAGCGCGCGGACGGGAGCAAAAACGAGGCGGAAAGCTGAAGGACGTTCGGTCATCGTGGGCACGCTCTCTTTCGCAAAGCGGCGCACGTTGCAAGTCTTGATCCACCCGGTTATTCAGAAAGGCGGGGGGTGCCGCTTGGTACTAGGGCCATTCACGATTGCGGAATGGTTCGTGCTCGTGCAGCACGAACTGCTGCTGTTCGCGGCGGCGTTCTT
>JBFOLW010000062.1:0-4652 GCA_040830305.1 Erythrobacter sp. | reverse complement strand
GAAGCTCGCCGCATCCGCTTTCGAGAGCATCTCCTGCAGCAATGCGGGCTCCACCGCGGCGTCGGTAAAGACATAGCCGAGCATGGTCGCCATGTCGGGCGCGATCATGCCGCTGCCCTTGATGAAGCCCGCCAGTTCGACCCGAGCTTCGCCCAGCATCGCGGAGGCATGGGCACCCTTGGTGAAGGTATCGGTGGTGCCGATGGCCCGTGCGGCGTCCTCCCAACCACAGGGTTGGGCGGCGAGGGCGGCTTCGACCCCGCTGCGTGCCTTGTCCTTGGGCAGCGGTACGCCGATCACTCCGGTGGAGGAGACAAAGACCTCGTCGCCTGCACAGCCAAGCGCATCGGCAACCTGGGCCACGATCTGCTCGACCGCTTCGCGTCCGCGATGGCCGGTAAAGGCATTCGAATTGCCCGCATTGACGATCAATGCGCGGGCACGGCCCTGCCTGATCTGCTTGCGTCCCATTTCCACTTCGCTCGACGCGCAGGCGCTTGTGGTGAACACGCCGGCTACCGCTGTTCCCTCGGCCAGCTCGGCAAACGTCAGGTCGGCACGATCCCACGCTTTGTATCCGGCGCGGGCGACGCGCAGTGTCACCCCGGCGATCGGCGGCATGTCAGGGAACGGGCGGGCGAGCGGAGAGCGTTCTAGGTCCATCGTGACCGGCGAATAGGCGCGATGGTGGCCGGGGTAAACGGCCAAGCGGGGTGGACGTATCCTGCGACACGTCCTATCTCTCGAAGGCAATGCTTCGTCGCTTGATCACCCTTCTGGCGCTCCTGACCGGCCTCGCAGCCGTCGGTGCGCCTGCGCATGCGATGGTTTACCAGGGGGCGTCGGGTGTCGAGCTGGCCGCAGGGGCCGAAAAGCCCTGCAAGCGCGAGGCTTGCGCCTGCGCCACCACGGTTCGGCAATCGCTCGCCAGCCCGCGCACGACCAAGCCCTGCAAGCCTGCCCCGGTTATCACGGTCGTCATCCCGACCGTGCAGGTAGGCGTCGACCGCGCCTCCGAATAGGCGCTGCCCCGACATCTCCGGTTTCCTTCCCGGCACCCTCGGCGTGCGCGGGCGTATTCATCATATAGTTTTCCAGGAAGGCTCGAAGGCCCCTCACATGTTCAATTCGCTCATGAAGTCCGTTTTCGGTTCGTCCAACGACCGCTACGTCAAATCGCTCGGCAAGATCGTCGACAAGATCAACGCGCTCGAACCGCAACTGCAGGCCTTGTCCGACGAAGAGCTCGCCGCGCAGACCGACAAGTTCCGCGCGCAGCTGGCCGACGGCAAGACTCTCGACGATATCCTTCCCGAAGCCTTCGCCACGGTGCGCGAGGCTTCGGTCCGTGTGCTCGGTATGCGCCACTTCGACGTGCAGATGGTCGGCGGCATCGTGCTCCACCGCGGCGAGATCGCCGAGATGCGTACGGGCGAGGGCAAGACGCTGGTCGCGACGCTCGCGACCTATCTCAACGCGATCGAGGGCAAGGGCGTCCACGTCGTCACCGTCAACGACTATCTCGCCGCCCGCGACGCCGAATGGATGGGCCGCCTGCACAAGTTCCTCGGTCTGACCGTGGGCGTGATCGTCCCGAATCTGCCCGAACAGCAGCGCCGCGCAGCCTACAATTCGGACATCACCTATTCGACCAACAACGAGCTCGGCTTCGATTACCTGCGCGACAACATGAAGCACGAGCGCGGCCAGATGGTGCAGCGCCCCTTCAATTTCGCGATCGTCGACGAAGTCGATTCGATCCTGATCGACGAAGCGCGTACGCCGCTGATCATCTCGGGTCCGACCGAGGACAAGTCCGATCTCTACATTGCGATCGACGAGGTGGTGAAGACCTTCCCCGACGACTGGTACGAGAAGGACGAAAAGCAGCGCAACATCCAGCTCACCGAAGAGGGCACGGAGGAAGTCGAGAAGCTGCTCATCGAAAAGGGCCTGCTCGAGACCGAGAACCTCTACGACGTCGAGAACACGCAGGTCGTCCACCATCTCGACCAGGCGCTGCGCGCGGTGCACATGTTCAAGAAGGACACCGACTACATCGTCAAGGACGACAAGGTCGTCATCATCGACGAGTTCACCGGGCGCATGATGGAAGGCCGCCGCTGGTCGAACGGCCTGCACCAGGCGGTCGAGGCCAAGGAAGGCGTCAAGATCGAGCCCGAGAACCAGACGCTCGCCTCGATCACCTTCCAGAACTATTTCCGCATGTATCCCAAGCTGTCGGGCATGACCGGAACCGCGGCGACCGAAGCGAGCGAGTTCTGGGACATCTACAAGATGAACGTGGTCGAGATCCCGACCAATGTTCCCGTTGCCCGCATCGATGAAGACGACGAGTTCTACAAGAACACGCAGGACAAGTTCAGGGCCATCGCCAAGGCGATTGCCGAGAAGAACGCCATCGGCCAGCCGGTGCTGGTCGGCACTGTGTCGATCGAGAAGTCGGAAATGCTCAGCGAATTCCTCCGGCAGGAAGGCGTCGAGCACGAGGTCCTCAACGCCCGCCAGCACGAGCGCGAGGCGCATATCGTCGCGCAGGCTGGCCGCATCGGTGCAGTCACCATCGCCACCAACATGGCGGGCCGTGGCACCGACATCCAGCTTGGCGGCAATGTCGACTTCCGCATCGAGGACGAACTCGGCGAGATGGAAGAAGGCGCCAAGAAGGACCTCGAGATCGAGCGCATCAGGGCCGAAGTTGCCGCCGAGCGCGAAAAGGTGCTCGAGGCGGGCGGCCTGTTCGTCCTCGGTACCGAACGTCATGAAAGCCGCCGTATCGACAACCAGTTGCGCGGCCGTTCGGGACGCCAGGGCGACCCGGGGCTCTCGCGCTTCTACCTGTGTCTCGAAGACGACCTGCTGCGCATCTTCGGCCCCGATACGCTGTTCGCGAAGATGATGAATTCGAACCTCGAGGACGGCGAGGCGATCGGCTCCAAATGGCTCTCCAAGGCGATCGAGACCGCGCAGAAGAAGGTCGAGGCGCGCAACTACGAAATCCGCAAGCAGGTGGTTCAGTACGACGATGTCATGAACGACCAGCGCAAGGTGATATACGAGCAGCGCGCGGAAATCATGGACAGCGAAGCGGTCGACGACGTGGTGGTCGACATGCGTCACGACGCGATCAATGCGATCGTCGCGGAGGCCTGCCCGCCGGGTTCCTATCCCGAGCAGTGGGACATCGAGGGCCTCAAGACCCGCGTCAACGAGGTCCTGACCTTCGACGCGCCGATCGAGGAATGGGTCGAGGAGGACCAGGTCGAGCCCGAGATCATCGAGGAACGGCTGGCGGCCGAGGCCGACCGGATCATGGACAACAAGATCGCGGCGGCCGATCCCGCGCTGTGGCGCCGGATCGAGAAAAGCGTGTTGCTGCAGGAGCTCGACGGGCAGTGGAAGGACCACCTCGCCACGCTCGATGCACTGCGCCAGGTCGTCGGCCTGCGCGCCCATGCGCAGAAGCAGCCGCTTAACGAATACAAGCAGGAAGCCTTCAGCCTGTTCGAAACCATGCTCGACAAGCTGCGCGAGACTGTGACCAACAAGCTGATCCGGCTCGAGCTGGTCGAACCGGCACCGCTACCGCAGGTCGACTTGCCCGAACTGCCCGATTTCCTCACCGGTCACATCGATCCGCTGACGGGCCTCGACAATTCGGACGATGACGATGGTTCGCGCGGTCGCGAGGCGCTGTTCGGTGCCTTGGCAGGCAGCGCGCGCGCTGCTGCGGGGCCGGGCGGCTCGATCCCTGAGAACCCCTATGCCGGGATGGACATCAGCCGCAATGCGCCGTGCCCCTGTGGTTCGGGCAACAAGTACAAGCATTGCCACGGCGCGATCGGCGCCAACGCCTGACCGGATGTGACGGCCTCGCCGCTAGCGGCGGCGGGGCTGTCTTACCATCGGCACCAACGGTGGGCTGCCGGGCTCGGGATGAATCGACTCGCCGAGCGGCTCGAAGTCGCACGCGGCATAGAAACCGGTGTTCGCAGGGTTCGAATTCTCGAGATACGCCGGAATTCCTCGCCGATCGCAGGCATCGAGCACGGGCTGGATGAGCATGCGGCCCAGCCCCTTGCCTTGCGCGGAGGGACGGACCGCGATGCTGAACAGATAGGCATGCTCGAAGGTCGGATGGCGATGCTCCATCGCATCTCCGGTGCGAATGCCGCGCATCACCGCACGCGGCCCGCATCGGAACAGGGTCGGCAGGACGAATTCGGCATATTCCCGCAAGCCGAAACCGGCATCGCCACCGGGAAGCATCCACATGCAGGCGCCTTCGTCGCCATGCGTGTAGCAATAGCCGCGCGTAGTATAGATCCGGCGAGCTTGCAGGTGGAACAGGTTCCGGATGCCCGCGAAATTGCCGAACAGCCAGAGGTTGAACGGATCGTTTCGAAAGGCGTCGGCAGTGATGTCGCCCAGCCGCCCGGCATCGCGCGCCCCCGCGCTGGACAGGGCTTCGCCAAGATCGATGTCGCTTCCTGTCACCCGTCTCTCCTGCCCGACCGCAAGTGCTAGCCCGCTGCGTGCAGGCGGTCTAGGCAGGCTTCATGGTCGTGCTCTTCGTCGCCTTCCTCGTCACTGCCTTGCTCTATGCCAGCGTCGGTTTCGGCGGGGGTTCG
>JBFOLW010000061.1:0-4535 GCA_040830305.1 Erythrobacter sp. | reverse complement strand
TACGACCGCCTCGGCCTCGATTGTCGAACCGTCCTTCAGCGTAAGCGTGAAAGCGCCGGTCTTCCCGGCAATCGCGGTAACCTCCGCCTCGGTTCTGACCGGAACCCCGCCGTCCGCGATCTGCCTGTCCCAGGTGTCCAGACTAGCTTCGCGCTTGCCCGCATCGAATGCGAGATCGCTGAGTCGTACAAGGTTGCCGGGCGTCGCCATCACGTGCTTGCCCTTCTGATACTTGTAGATGGTGTCGGACAGGTGATCCGTCTTCTCGAGCAGGACGTGGCTCATGCCGCGCTCAGCCGCGTGAGCAGCGGCGCTCAGCCCGGCAGGACCGGACCCTATGATGGCAACGCGGACTTTTTCGCACAAACCGCAATCCCCCCCGGAGGCTTGCGAACCCTGTTCTTTTCTTCACCATGCATCATAGGCGAAAGCGGGACCGAGGCAATTGCCTAGGGCGCGAGGGCAGGTTAGCCAGCAGCACCGGGGGGATGGATCGATGGATAGAGTAGGTTCCGGCGGAAGGGCGAGGGCGAGCGTCCTGCTGCTTGGACTGGCGCTTGCTGCGGTCTGTGCGGCTGTCGCATACCGTTCGCTCGAGCAGGATGGCGATGCACCCGCGCCGGGTGCGGAAGCCGACCCGATCAGCCTGCTCGAAATGCGCATCGAAGACGTTCCGGGCGATGCTGCCGCGTGGCAGGAATTGGGGTTCGCGCGGTTCGACAGGGGGGAATTCGGAGCGGCCGCGAGTGCTTATCGCAAGGCGATCGAGATCGATCCCGAGGAAGCGTCACTGTGGTCGGCGCTGGGCGAGGCCCTGGTGATGGACAGCAAGCGCGATCCCCTGCCGCCCGCCGCACTGGCAGCCTTTCGCCGTGCTGTCACGCTCGAACCGGGTGATCCGCGAGCACGCTATTTCCTCGCCGTGAAACGCGATCTCGACGGTGACCATCAAGGAGCGATTTCGGCGTGGCTGGACCTGCTCGAAGACACGCCGGTTGGCGCCCCGTGGGAAAGCGATCTGGTGCGCACGATCGAGCAGGTCGGGAAGATCAACGAGATCGACGTCGCATCGCGGATCGAACGCGCACAGGTCGGGCGTTCCGACCGGGCCGATGTTGCCGCGGGGCAGGTGGCCTTGGGCGGCATCCCCGGCCCCAGCGCTGCGCAGATTACGGCGGCATCGGCCATTCCGCCGGGGGAGCAGCGGCAGATGGCTGAAGGCATGGTCGCCCGCCTCGAAACGAAGCTGGCATCCGATCCGGCCAATATCGATGGCTGGATCATGCTGATGCGCTCGCGCATAACGCTTGGCCAGCCCGATCGCGCACGCCGCGCGCTGGCGGACGCTATCGCGGCCAATCCCGCGGCGGCACCCCGGTTGCGCGAGGCGGCCGAAACGCTCGGGATCCGCTAGTTCTTCGGCGGCAGCTCGGGCTTCGGCTTCACCGTGATCGAAATCTGCGCCAGCGAGATTATCGCGACCCAGAAGCCGATCACCGACAGGGCGGAAGCGCCGAGCACGGTGAATGCGGCCCCCTTGAGCCCATTCCACCCCATCGCCACATCGAGCATGACGAGGCTCAGCAGCGTCGGGATCGCGCGGATCACGAAGGCGGTGCCGGCACGGCCAGCGCTGACCAGCAGCGATTCGAGGCTCGCGCCGACGAGTTCGATCGCTCCGGCGATGGCAAGGATGACCATGGCCCAGAAGACGCGGAACTCCGGCCCGGCGATCAGTTCGAGGGCGGTGCGGCCGAAGAGCAGCGTGACGAGCACCGCCAGCACGCCCGCGATCAGAGCGATATTGGCCATGCGCCGCGCCATGTCGTGCGCAGTGTCCTTGGCGTGCACGAGTTCGGGATAGATCGCCTTGGACACGGTCTGCGCAAGGCTCACCAGCGCTTGGCCCAGCTGGCTCGCCACTCGGAAGCCGCCCGCTGCGGTTTCGCCCCCGATTGCGCCGACCAGCAGGATCAGTACCTGCTTGCCCCCGACATTGAGGCTGCCGGTCATATTGGTCGACCAGACGAACCGCCAGGCGCCCGGATGTGCGCGGGGGATGTTCCGCAGGCTGAGACGCGACAGGTCGATCCGTTCCATCCGCCCCGCGGCGATCCACATCGCCGCCGCCACCGCAACTTCCGCGACGGCCCATGCCAGCACGAAGCCGGTCACGGTCGGCATGAGAATGGCGGCAATGCCCGCTCCGCTTGCGCGGACAATCGGCTGAACCGCCTCGGCCGCCGTCGCGCGGGCATAGGCAAAGCGCAGGCGCAGCAGGCCGGTGGGCGTGGTGCGGATCGCGAGCAGCGAGATGGCGCAATAGCCGAAGGCGACCGGCAGCAGTTCGTCGGGCAGGGGCAGCCATAAGGGGGCGCTCCAGACGAGGACCGCCGCGAGGACGAGGCCCAAGGCAACCGACAACAGGTCGAGCGCAATCGCGAAACCGGTCGCATCGGCAGGGCCGTCTTCGCCCGCTCCCCAGCGCACGACGAACTGCCATGTCTGGAAATTGGCCAGCCCGGTTACGGTCTGCCCCAATGCGAGAATGATCGCGAAATAGCCGAAATGGTCGAGGCCGAGCGTGCGCGTCGCCAGCGCGAGGTAGACGATGCTCAGGACGGCATTGAGGCCGCGTCCCGTCAGGAGCCACCCGATATTGCGGAGCAGGCGATGCATCGTCCCGGCGTCGATATCAGGCGGTTGCGAGCCGCTTCATCAGCAGCTTTTCGGTCACCTCGAAGGTGCGCTGGTTGTCGACGTCGATGGCGCAGTAGCCGTGGTCCATTTCGATCGGCACGAGCGAGAATCCGAAGCGGCGCGATACCTGCTCGAACAGCTTCTCTTTCGTGCCCCAACCAAGGAAGAAGCGGATCAGATTGACCACGCCGAACGCCTTCGCAATCCGGCTCGGATATTTCACGAACTGTCCGCCGCTGCGCATGATCTCGGCGGCCGACAGCGCCTTGGCGCTGCCGATCCAGTAGGTGTTGCAATTCGAATAGCCGCCGTCGGAAAATTCGTAGAATTTCTTCTGTCCGACCGGATCGGCCGCGATTACGTCTTCCTTGCGTGCGAGCGCCGCGGCAGCACCGGCGCCGCTGGCAATTGCCTTGTCGGCAAATTCGGTGAAATCGTCTGGAAGCCACAGGCAGTTGTCCGCCGTGGTAATCAGGATCGGGTAGCTGGCGCCTTCGGCCCCTGCGAACACGCTGTCGACGAGGTTGAACGCACCCGGCCTGAACACCAGCCGGCCTTCCTCGACCAGCCTGGCGATCGAGGGGATTGCGGCGATCTCGTCGGGCTCGTGCGCAACCACGCGGATTTCGCCGATACGCGGGCTTGCGGCGACATTCATCACCACGCGCTCGATCATCGGCATACCGCCCACAGGAACCACGCATTTCTGGGCCACGCCGGCCCGTTCGGCGAGCGGATCGAGCACACCCGAACGCTTGCCGGCCATGATGAGCGCGGTGACCTTGCCATTGTTCTCGCTTGTCATGGCCGCGCAGATAGGGGCGAATGGCGCGGTTGTCACTCTCCGCCCGCTGGGGCACGGGGGCGGGCATGCGGATCATCCTCTCACGCAAGGGTTTCGACAGCGCGGCGGGTGGCGGTGCGTCGCCGATCGTCGATGGACGCCCGGTGAGCCTGCCGATCCCCGCCGGGGCGGCGTCGAGCACCACCTATGGCGATTTGGGGCTGGGAGCACATGCCGCGAGGGCCAGCCGGGGCAGATTGGGCGACGGGGACCTGTGCCACCACGATCCGATGTTCCTTGATGATGGCACCTGCCTTTTCGGACAGGTGGGCGCGGCGCAGACGCATCTTGCGAACCAAGGCGTGGGCGGGGGCGATGTCTTTCTGTTCTTCGGGCTCTTCCGCGAGCAGGACAGTGGTGAGCCGCACCACCGCATTTTCGGCTGGATGGAGATCGAACGCATGGTCCACCTCGCCGAATGCGGGGAGCCTGAACGCGAGGAACTGGTCGCCCGAGGGCATCCGCACGCGCTCGCAATGCACGGCGCGAACGACTGCATTTACATCGGCCCCGGCGGCACGGCGCAGCGCGCGAGCGCGGCGCTGCGTCTCACTGTTCCCGGCGGTCCGCCATCGCTATGGGCGCGTCCCGAATGGCTGAAGAGGGGCGGGCTGTCCTACCACGACCGCGAGGACCGCTGGATGCGTGGCGGGAAGCTCAAGAGCGTTGCGCGCGGGCGGGAATTCGTCGCCGATATCGGCAGGCGCAGCGCCCCGCGCGAATGGCTCGCGCGGGTGCTGGCAGAGATCAGAGCGTCTTGATGATCGCCGAGAAATCGAGACCGGCGTTTTCCTCGGCAAACTGCTCGTAAAGCTCCTTGGCGTGGCGCCCGAGCGGGGTGGAGGCATCGGCGGTTTCCGCCGCCTCCATCGCCAGCTTCAGATCCTTGAGCATCAGCCCGCTGGCGAAGCCGCCCTGGTAATCCTTGTCCGCCGGGCTTTCGACGCCGACGCCGGGCATCGGCGTGTAGGCGTTCAAGGACCAGCAATAG
>JBFOLW010000060.1:0-31791 GCA_040830305.1 Erythrobacter sp. | reverse complement strand
GGGGCCATGCGGCGCGGCCACCTCTCCGGCGCGCCCGGGGGCCTGCACGCGCTTGGAATCACCGCGGAGCGGGGCGACCTGTTCGCCCGGTTCGCGCAGATTGGCGAGATAGGTCTTCACCTGCTGGGTCATCGTTGAATCGAGGATGGGCGGACTCCGGGCGGCGGGGGGGACGGTGTTAGAAATTTGGGGAGAGAGGAAAAGGCCCGGGGCGGGGGGAGAGGGTGTTTCAACGTGGGGGGCGTCGTTGCATGGAGCGGGGGGGGACCGGGGGGGGGGGGGGGGGGGGGGTTGAAAATGGGGGGGGAGAGAAAAGGCCCCGGGGGGGGGGGGGAGGGAGATGCCCCGGGCCTTCCAGCGACCCGAGTCTTGGCTCGGGTGGATGTACGGGCGCCGCTACAGCGCCCGATCTGTAGCCGGGATGAACGGCTTAGATCTTGCCGACGAGGTCGAGCGAGGGAGCCAGCGTGTCGTTGCCTTCTTCCCAGGCTGCCGGGCAGACCTGGCCGGGGTTGTTGCGTACGTACTGGGCAGCGCGGATCTTGCGGACCAGCTCGTTGGCATTGCGGCCGACGCCTTCGCAGGTCTGCTCGACCAGCTGGATGACGCCGTCGGGATCGACCACGAAGGTTGCGCGATCAGCCAGGCCGACGCCTTCCCGCAGCACGTCGAAATTGCGTGCCAGCACGTGGTTCTGGTCGCCGAGGAACGGGAAGTTCAGCTTGCCGATCTTCTCGCTGGTGTCGTGCCAGGCCTTGTGGCTGAAGTGGGTGTCGGTCGACACGCCATAGACTTCGACGTCGAGCTTCTGGAGCATCTCGTAGTGCTCGCCGAGGTCTTCGAGTTCGGTCGGGCAGACGAAGGTGAAGTCGGCCGGATAGAAGAAGAAAACGGCCCACTTGCCCTTCACGTCTTCCTCGGTGACCTCGAAGAAGTCCTTGCCCGCCTGGAAGGCGGTGGCGGTGAACGGTTTGACCTGCGATCCGATGATACCCATGAAATTCTCCGTTGTTCGGGTTGAAACTTGTGGGTGCCAGATAGGGCCTGCTGCGATGCACAAAAGCGATAAGTTGCGATTGCGAGCATCGGAATAATCGATCAAATCGATGGAACTTTCAAGAAGTGCAACGGACGTGGCGTGTCGGTGCAATCCGTGCAACACGGCGTCGTCCGGTGCGCATTTCGGCCGGCCCGATTTCCTCCTGAATGCGGCATGTGATAGCCGCCGGTCATGGAAGTGTTCTCTTCGAGGCGCGAGCGCAATATGTGGCTGTGGGCGCTGGCGGCATTCGCCGCGATCCTTGCGAGCATGAGCTACTCGCCCCGGCTGGCGCAGATGCTGCGCGAGCAGGGCGTGCTGGAAGCCACCTTCATCGCCGGCGTATCGTTGATCGCGGTCTTTGTCCTGTGGGACGCGGTCAATACGCGGCTGGGCAGGCGCGACCTTGCCATCCTCCTCGGGATAGCGGCCGTCTACTTGATCACCTTTTCCCGCATCGGACTGCCCGAGGAGCGGACGCATCTGATCGAGTACGGCGTCGTCGCGGTGCTCGTTTACAGGGCACTGCTCGAACGGAAGGAAAACGGGAGGCGGGTATGGTCCCCGGCGCTCTCAGCCGTCCTCGCCGTGGCGATTCTGGGCGGGATCGATGAAGCGGTGCAATTACTGCATCCCGAACGCGTATTCGACTGGCGCGACGTCGGGTTCAACTGTCTTGCCGGGATCCTGGCGGTGACGGCCAACAAGGCGATCCTGTTGACCAAGAAACACAGCTAGCCCCCCCATTCGGGATCGCCCAGCCTATATCCGCGCCCTGCACTACGCGCGGTGCTCCATACTGTGGTCTGGAGATTAATCTGGTCTCGCCGGGCGCTTGAAGAACGAACGGCCCACCCCGCGCTCCGCGGCTTGCTTGATCACTTCTCTTTCTTCGGGCGACAGATTGGGCTTGCTGCGCTTCTTCCGCGAGCTGTTACCAGCCAATCCGCGGATCAGACGTCGAAGCTTTAAGAGCAATGTCACCTGCACTGCGCCCGGTGGAGCAGCTTGTGATCGGCCAGCACCAGCGCCATCATCGCCTCGACCACGGGCGTGCCGCGGATGCCCACGCAGGGGTCGTGGCGGCCCCTGGTGCGGACCTCGGTCGCCTCGCCGTCGCGGGTCACGCTGTCGACCGGGGTCAGGATCGAGCTGGTCGGCTTGAACGCGACGCGGCAGGTTACCGGCTGGCCGGTCGAGATCCCGCCCGCAATCCCGCCCGCATGGTTGGCCTCGAACCTTGGGCCATCGTTACCCGGCTGCATCGGGTCCGCGTTCTGTTCGCCGGTCAGCCGCGCCGCCGCGAATCCGTCGCCGATTTCGACGCCCTTGACTGCGTTGATGCTCATCATGCCCGCCGCCAGATCGCTGTCGAGCTTGGCATAGACGGGTGCCCCCCAGCCCGCCGGCACACCTTCGGCCACGCATTCGACGACCGCGCCGAGCGACGAGCCGGCCTTGCGCGCCTCGTCGACCAGCTTCTCCCACCGCTTTGCGGCCTGCGCGTCGGGGCACCAGAAGGGATTGCGCGCGATCTCTTCGCGGTCGAAATTGGCCGGGTCGATCCGGTCGCCGCCGATTTCGGCGACATAGGCGAGGATGGAAACCTCGCCGATAACCTTGCGCGCCACCGCGCCCGCCGCCACGCGCATCGCCGTCTCGCGCGCCGAACTGCGCCCGCCGCCGCGATAGTCGCGGAAGCCGTATTTCGCATCATAGGCATAGTCGGCATGGCCCGGCCGATAGGACTTGGCGATTTCCGAATAATCCTTCGAGCGCTGGTCGGTGTTCTCGATCAGCAGGCTGATCGGCGTGCCCGTGGTCCTGCCCTCGAACACCCCCGACAGGATGCGGACCGCATCGGGCTCCTTGCGCTGCGTGGTGAACTTGTTCTGCCCCGGCTTCCGCGCGTCGAGATAGGGCTGGATGTCATGCTCGGACAGCGCGATCAGCGGCGGGCACCCGTCGATCACCGCGCCGATCGCGGGGCCGTGGCTTTCGCCCCAGGTGGTGAAACGCAAGACGCGTCCGAAAGTGTTCCAGCTCATGGAGCCACTTCTAGCCCAACCCGGGTTCGTGTCGAGCGCGGTCGGAAAACCTTTTTCTCTCCTCGCGCCAAGCCAGCCTCTCGGCTTCGCTCGAGACGGACGGGGAGAAGGAGGCGCCGCCACTGGCAAATCGAAGCGGTTCGCGTAAAGAACAAACCATGATTGCGAAGCTCAAGGGCCTGCTCGACGAAACCGGCGCGGACTGGGCGGTGATCGACGTCTCGGGCGTCGGCTACCTCGTCCATTGCTCGACCAAGACGCTCGCTGCGCTGGGTGAAGTTGGCGAGGCGTGCACCGTCTACACCGACCTGCAGGTGTCCGAGACCGACATGCGCCTGCTCGGGTTTGCCGAGGCCGCCGAGCGCGACTGGTTCCGCCTGCTGACGCAGGTGCAGGGCGTGGGCAGCAAGGTGGCGCTGGCAATCCTCTCCGCGCTGTCGACCGGCGAGTTGCAGGCCGCCTGTTCGAACGGCGATGCGGCGATGATTGCTCGCGCCAACGGGGTCGGCCCCAAGCTGGCGGGCCGGATCGTCAACGAGCTCAAGGACAAGGCCGGCGCGCTGCCCGGCGGAGGCATGGCGGGCACGGCGATGGCAGCGACCCCGGCAGGCGGCGCCAGCGCCGATGCGGTGAGCGCGCTCGAAAACCTCGGCTTCAAGCCTGCGGTGGCCGCGCGAGCAGTGGCGGCGGCGCAAGGCGAACTGGGCGAAGGCGCGAGCGAGGGCGAATTGATCCGCGTCGCGCTGAAACGGGCGGCAGGATGAGCGCGAAACGAATCGACTGGCGCAAGGCGATATTGGCAGCCTATGCTGCGGTGACGTTTGGGGCGATGTTTCGCATGGGATCTCCCGAGGAAGCATCCTGGTACGCGCTGAGCATCCCTTTCCTGCTCTTCGCCATCCTTCCGGTCGCATTGCTTTCGGTAGGAGCGAAATCCTCCTTGCTGACGGGAATGGGAGCGTTGGTTCTCGCTGCCGCAGGCACCATTTTTTACGTCCATACTGCTTGGTTTGCCGCACCGGATGCGCAGGCGGGCCTTATCTTCGTCTTCTTGCCGCTCTACCAACTGGTGGCGGCTGCGATCTGGTTGGGGCTCGTGCGGGTTTTTGCCAGACTTACCCATCAGGAGCGGTAGCGGGAGATGCGGAGCGTGCGGACTGGAGTAGTGGCGAACAGGGTGGCGGGATGAGCATGCGCAAGGCCATCTGCATGTGCGGTCAGCTCTCGGTCGCCTGCGAAGGCGAACCCTTTCGAGTCTCGGTATGTCACTGCCTCGATTGCCAGAGGCGCAGCGGCTCGGCCTTCGCCGCACAGGCGCGTTTCGAAACGGAGAGGGTGACGGTCGCGGGCGAGGCGCGCGTCTACACGCGCCGGTCCGACAGCGGCCACACCAGCAACCATCACTTCTGCCCGCAATGTGGCTGCGAGATGTGGTATGTCGCGCGCCCATTCCGCGACACGATGGCGATCCCGATCGGCCGCTTTGCCGAGCCGGGATTCCCCGCGCCGCAATACTCGGTCTATGAGGCGCGCAAGCACGCCTGGGTCGCGATCGCGGGCGAGGCGACCGGGCATTATGACTGACAAGGAGAGAGTGATGACCCGCCTGTTCCTGCTTCCGCTGCTGCTCGGCGCAGCCCCGCTTGCCGCACAGGACATGAGCGCCTTCGAGACCGGGCCGGTGTTCGAGGAATTCGGGCCGCACGCGCCAGTCGAGGGTGTCGGGCAGCTGACCGCGGGCATTGCGTTCAAGCATAGCTTCGACGTCAGCGAGGCGGCGAGCGAGGAGAAGGCCAACCGCCATTTCGAAAGCGCCGCGCGCTTCATCAACATGCACGCTGCCGCCGGGGTCGATCCTGACGCTATCGAGGTCGCGGTCGTGGTCCACGGCGGCGCCTCGCTCGATTTGCTCGGCGACTCGGCGTGGGAGGCAAGGGGCAAGTCCGGCGGCAATGCGAGCCAAGCCTTGGTCCGCGCGCTGCTCGACGAGGGCGTGCGCGTGATCCTCTGCGGCCAGAGCGCGGCTGCCCACGGCATTGCGCAGGCGGACCTGATCCCCGGTGTAGAGACGGCGCTCTCCGCCATGACCGCGCACGCGCTGCTCCAGCGGGCGGGCTACACGGTGAACCCGTTTTGAGGCGGCCCTTGGCACTATTGGCCCTGTCGGCAGTGGCGATTGCGCCCACCGGTGCCCTAGCCTGCATGGCGAACGGCCCGGAGGGCTATGTTTCCGGACTGGTCTGGGAAAGCCGTCACACGGTTGTCCCAGATGATGCGATTGTTCTCAAAGTCGAAATCTTACGGCCTCAACCTGAGTTTTTCATGGCGGCGGTAGCGAAAGTGCTCGAAGGTCCCGAAGGCCTACAGGGATTGGAATTGACTGTGATCCCCGAGTATCCGAATTCGTGCGTGGGAATGGGTCGACGAACTGGCCACATCGTGGTGCGCAAGGCGCCGATGGAAATCGACGGTCATGCCGGAGTGCTCGTCTACTCCGCCTTAGATTATCTTCCGCACAATTCTGATCGCTCGAAAGGCTTCGATCCAGAATTGAATTGGTTTGTTCCGGGGGACCCTGCTGGCGAACTATCGAGCTTCCCCGAACGATGACCGAACCCGTCCCCCTCCATTCGCCTGACCGGCAGCCAGAAGACCCGGACGCAGCGCTGCGGCCGAAGTCGCTCGCCGAGTTCGTCGGGCAGAAGGCGGCGCGCGAGAATTTGCGCGTGTTCGTCGAGGCGGCCAAGCAGCGCGGCGAGGCGATGGACCATGTCTTGTTCTTCGGCCCGCCCGGCCTCGGCAAGACCACGCTGGCGCAGATCGTGGCGAAGGAACTGTGCGTCGGGTTTCGCGCCACCAGCGGGCCGGTGATCGCCAAGGCGGGCGACCTCGCCGCACTGCTGACCAATCTCGAACCCAACGACGTGCTGTTCATCGACGAGATCCACCGGCTCAATCCGGTGGTCGAGGAAGTGCTCTACCCGGCGATGGAGGACCGCGCGCTCGACATTATCATCGGCGAGGGCCCCTCGGCGCGCAGCGTGCGAATCGACCTGCCGCCCTTCACGCTGGTCGGTGCGACCACGCGGCAGGGCTTGCTGACGACGCCCTTGCGCGACCGTTTCGGCATCCCGGTGCGCTTGAATTTCTACACCGAGGACGAGCTCTTGAAGGTCGTCACCCGCGGCGCGGGGCTGCTCGGCATGGGCATCGACGAGGGCGGTGCGCGCGAGATTGCCCGCCGCTCGCGCGGTACGCCGCGTGTCGCGGGGCGCCTGATGCGCCGCGTGCGCGATTTCGCCAGCGTGCTGGGCGAGCCGGTGGTGACCGCCAGGGTCGCCGACGAGGCGCTCACGCGACTCGAGGTCGATTCGCTCGGCCTCGATGCGATGGACCGGCGGTATCTCACGATGATCGCGACGACCTACAAGGGCGGACCGGTCGGGGTTGAAACGCTCGCGGCAGGGCTGTCGGAACCGCGCGACACGGTCGAAGAGGTGATCGAGCCCTATCTCATCCAGCTCGGCCTGATTGCGCGAACCGCGCGCGGACGCTGCCTCAACGATGGCGGCTGGGCGCATCTCGGGATCGCGCCACCGTCCAGACCGCAAGGCGATATGTTCGACAAATAGCCTTACCCGGGCGGTAAGAAAGCCACAGTGGAGGGTCCCGAAACGGGACGGGGCTTGCACAACCCTCGCATTTCCGCGAAAAATTTACTTTCTAGGTGCATGAGCGATCCGTAAATTCGTGCGACCACCACATTGGGGATTCGCAGGGGCGGTTAAGGATCGCGACAAGGGACGAAAGATTGTCTCTTTTTTCGCGGTCGTAGAAGGAAGAATAAGCGATGTCGGTCAAGTCAGCTCTCGCCAAACTCTCGGCCACCGCGGCGGGTGGCGCGCTGCTCGCGGGCGGTGCGGTGCATGTTGCCGAGAAGCCGATTACCGACAATCCGCAATACAAGTCCAAGCAGGTCAAATACGTCAAGCAGGCGACCCCGCGCGCCGTGCCGCGTCCAACCGTGCCGCGCGCCCGCAGCATCCCCCGCCAGATCGAATGCGTCCCCGCTGAATCGCCCGAAGCGGCGTACAACCCGGATAACATCTGCCCGCCGGTCTATCGCCAGGCGATGGCGCCGGTGCCCGTGCCCCCGCTGCCCGCTTTGGCGCCGGTCGGCGGCGGCGGCGCAGCACGCTCGATCGGTGGCGGCAGCGGCGGTGGTTTCGGCGGCGGCTTCGGCGGCGGCTTCTTCGGTGGCTTCTTCACCGGATCGAGCGGCGGCGGCAGCGTGGTTGTCAATTCGACCACCACGACCGGCGGCGAACCGGGCGATGTGATCGTCGACGTGTCGACCACCACCTCGACCGGCGGATCCTCGACTTCGACCTCCACCGGCGAAGTTTCGACCACCACCAGCTCGAGCAGCAGCACAGGCGAGGTTTCGACTTCGACCGGTGCAGTCTCGACCTCCACCGGCGAGGTCTCGACCTCGACCGGTGAAGTCTCGACTTCGACGGGTGCCGTTTCGACCTCTACCGGCGAGGTCTCGACCACCAGCGGCAACATCACGTCGAGCACCAGCACCTCGTCGTCCTCCAGCACTTCGAGCTCGACGTCGAGCTCGACCTCGTCCTCGACCAGCTCGTCGACCTCGAGCAGCAGCGGCGGTCACGAAGTGCCCGCACCGCCGATGATGGCGCTGTTCGGAATGGCGGCTGCCGCGATCCTCGGTCGCCGCAAGTTCCGCATCAAGCGGGGCGGCTGAACAGAAGGCGCCTGGGTGGCGCCTAATCGCGCGGCCTGAGGCTCCATTCGCCCTGCCGGTACCATTGCGTCACGACATATTTGGTCCCCGCTGCAACGGGTAGCGCTGCGTGGCGCGTGGCCCGGTTGGGCCGACCCTTGCGATCCATATTGTCCCACAGGACCAGCATGCCCGGCTCGGGCGCGATCCTGAGATCGAGCTCCGGGAATTCGGTTTCCCCGCCGGCCTCCACCGCATTGAGATAGACCATCGCGGTCCAGCTACGCTGCCCCCCGCGCCGGCTTTCCTTGTGCCAGTGCGCGCTTTCGGGGCGCAGGTGGTCGCGGTGGTGGCGATATTCCTCGCCCTCGCGATAGCGCTGCCCCTGCAAGGGTTCGGCATGGACGGGAGCGATCCCGGTTACCGCACCGATCTTGCGCGCCAGCGCCCTCGTCTCGGGCATGTCGTCCCGGAAGAAGTGGGTCGAGCTGGTGCGCCCGCTCGGCGCGACCCTGTCGGAAAACAGCACGGAAGGCTGGATACGGCTATCGATGACCGCGGTCAGCTTGCGGCATTGTCGCGCCGTCAGGAACCCCCGCAGCAGGAACAGGTCGGCCTTGCCCCCGCCGCGCGGCTCGATATCGGGATTGGCCAGCAGCCGCGCCCGGACCGCCTCGCCGATTGCGCGAAGCTGGGCCGGGTTGTTCTGCGGATCGGGTGCGGAGCGTCCCAGAAGCTGCGCCAGGCGGCCGAGCACCGACATGCTGCGGGGACGCTCCGTACTCTGTGCGTTACGCGGCTGCGAGCTTGCGCAGCACGTAATGGAGGATGCCGCCGTTGCGGTAATACTCCATTTCGTTGGCGGTATCGATGCGGCACAGTGCGGTGAAGCTGAAAGTCGAACCGTCCTCGCGGGTGACTTCGACTTCGACATCCTGGCTCGGGCTCAAATCGGCGAGGCCCTTGATCGTGAAGCTGTCGGTTGCCTTGAGGCCGAGGCTGTTGCGGGTGTCGCCATCCTTGAACTGCAGCGGCAGCACGCCCATGCCGATCAGGTTCGAGCGGTGGATACGCTCGAAGCTTTCGACGATAACCGCCTTCACGCCCAGCAGGATCGTGCCCTTGGCCGCCCAGTCGCGGCTCGAGCCGGTGCCGTATTCCTTGCCCGCGACGACCACCAGCGGGGTGCCGTCTTCCTTGTGCTTCATCGCCGCGTCGTAGATCGGCATCTGCTCACCCTTGTAGGTGGTGACACCGCCTTCGACGCCCGGAACCATCTCGTTCTTGATGCGGATGTTGGCGAAGGTGCCGCGCATCATCACGTCGTGGTTGCCGCGGCGCGAGCCGTAGGAGTTGAAGTCCGCCTTCGCGACCTGGTGGCTCTTTAGGTACTCGCCAGCCGGGCTGTCTTCCTTGATCGAACCAGCCGGGCTGATGTGGTCGGTGGTGACCGAATCTCCGAGAATCGCGAGCGGCTTCGCATCGGTGATGTCGGTCACCGGCGCGGGGGTCATGTCCATGCCTTCGAAGAAGGGCGGCGAAGCGACATAGGTGCTGGTCGGGTTCCAGCGATAGGTGTCGCTGGCTTCGACCTTGATCGCCTGCCAGTGCTCGTCGCCCTTGTAGACGTCGGCATAGCGAGTGACGAACATCTCACGGTCGATATTTGCGGCGCGGTGCTCGCGGACCTCGTTGTTGCTGGGCCAGATGTCGGCCAGCATGACGTCGTTGCCGTCCTGGTCCTGACCGATCGGGGTTTCAGTGATGTCCTCGGTGACGGTGCCTTTGAGCGCATAGGCGACAACCAGCGGTGGGCTAGCGAGGAAGTTGGCGCGCACGTCAGGCGAGACGCGGCCTTCGAAGTTGCGGTTGCCCGACAGCACCGAGGCGGCGACGATATCGTTGCCGTTGATCGCCTTCGAGATCGGCGGCGCGAGCGGGCCCGAGTTGCCGATACAGGTGGTGCAGCCATAGCCAACGAGGTCGAAGCCGAGCGCGTCGAGATCGTCCTGGAGGCCGCTTTTCTCGAGGTAGTCGGTGACGACCTGCGACCCCGGTGCGAGGCTGGTCTTGACCCACGGCTTGGGCTTCAGCCCCTTCTCGTTCGCCTTCTTGGCGACGAGGCCGGCGGCGATCAGCACGTCGGGGTTGGAAGTGTTGGTGCAGCTGGTGATCGCCGCGATCACGACGTCGCCGTCACCGATATCGTGGTCCTTGCCCTCGACCGCGGTGCGCTGCGGCGCGCTCTTCTTGTAGATCTTCTCGAGGTCGGTGTTGAACAGCTCGTCGACCTGCGGCAGCGCGACGCGGTCCTGTGGACGCTTGGGGCCGGCCAGCGAGGGCACGACCTTCGAGACATCGAGTTCGAGCGTCTTGGTGAAGACCGGCTCGTTCTCGGGCGTGAACCACATGCCCTGTTCTTTCGAATAGGCTTCGACCAGCGCGATGGTTTCCTCGTCGCGGCCGGTGAGGCGCATGTATTCGAGCGTCTTGTCGTCGATGCCGAAGAAGCCGCAGGTCGCGCCGTATTCGGGCGCCATGTTGGCGATGGTCGCGCGGTCGGCGAGGCTGAGATTGGCAACGCCCTCTCCGTAGAACTCGACGAAGCGGCCGACAACGCCGACTTCGCGCAGCATCTGCACGCAGGTCAGCACCAGATCGGTTGCGGTGACGCCCTCGGCCATTTCGCCGGTTAGCTTGAAGCCGACGACTTCGGGGATCAGCATCGAGATCGGCTGGCCGAGCATTGCGGCTTCGGCCTCGATCCCGCCGACGCCCCAGCCAAGCACGCCCAGGCCGTTGATCATGGTGGTGTGGCTGTCGGTGCCGACGCAGGTGTCGGGATAGGCGACCGCATTGCCTTCGGGATCGTCGGTCGACCACACGCCCTTGCCGATATACTCGAGGTTCACCTGGTGGCAGATCCCGGTGCCCGGAGGCACTGCGGAGAAGTTCTCGAAGCTCTTCGAACCCCATTTGAGGAAGTCGTAGCGCTCGGCATTGCGCGCATATTCGAGCTCGACGTTCTTTTCGAATGCCTTGGGATGGCCGAATTCGTCGACCATGACCGAGTGGTCGATCACGAGGTTCACGGGGACCTGCGGATTGATCTTTGCGGTATCGCCGCCGAGCTTCGAAATCGCGTCGCGCATCGCGGCGAGGTCGACCACGCAGGGCACCCCGGTGAAGTCCTGCAGCAGCACGCGCGCCGGCCGGTACTGGATTTCCTTGCCGGTGGTCGGGTTCTTCTGCCAGTCGGCGATCGCCTGCGCGTCGTCGGTCGAGACGGTGAAACCGCCGTCTTCGAAGCGCAGCATGTTTTCGAGCAGGACCTTGAGGCTGAACGGCAGCTTCGACACGTCGCCGATTTTCTCTTCCGCCTTGGCGAAGGAGTAGTAGGCGTAATCCTTGCCGTTCACCGTGAGGGTGGAGCGGGTTCCGAGCGTGTCCTTGCCGACCTGGGTCATGCGCGCATCTGTCCTTTCGTTAGGGAGCCGTCACCCGACCAATGGGCGGGGCGGTAGAATGTGCCGCGCACCTGCGCCGGAACGTTGCAAAAATCAAGCCTGCGGCACTGCACCATAAGACAAATGCAGGAACCGCGATGGGTCTTCAGTGCTTATTAAGGCCGAAACGTGGCAAGTGCATCCATCCGGGCTGCACAGCCTGAACGAGGGAGAATTTCGATGTTTCGGCTTGTCGATGCGGGCAACAATTCACGGCGGCCGCTGCGTCTCGCCATCATGGCTGCCGCATTGGGTGTGGCTGGGTGCTTTACAGCTGCATTCGCCTTTGCCGACGAGCCGGTCCAGGCTGCCCAGGCGGAGCCGGCGCGCTAAGGTGCATCCGTCACCGCCGCTGTTCGCGGTTTGCGGGTCGCAATCCAGCACGCAAGCACGATAATCGCGGTCCCGATCACGGTCGGCGCGGTGAGCCGTTCGGCGAAAAACAGCCAACCGAACAACGAAGCCCACAGGAATCCCGAATATTCCAGCGGCACGAGAACCTGCGCCTCTGCGCGCGCATAGGCCCAGGCAAACGCCATCGCGCCCGCGACGGTCAGCGATGCTGCGGCGCCGAGATCGATCAAGGTGCCGCGATCGGGCGCTTCGAACAGGAACGGGACCGCCAGTCCCAGAAGGACCACCGAAACGCCCGAGTGGAAGGTCGCGATCTCGGCCGGGCCGGCCACCTGCGATTGTCGCCTGATTAGAATGAAGCTGTAGGCGTAGAGCATGGCCGAGGAGAGGATGGCGCCGAGACCGAGAGCGGTGTCGCGGTCGAAATCGGACTGCCCGACCTTGCCGCCGATGATCACCAGGGTTCCGGCAAACCCCAGTATCGAGGCGAGGATTGCCTGCCTGCGGATCGTCTCGCCCAGCATGATGCGCGCAAGATAGAGCGCGATCAGCGGCGCCACGAAGCTGATCGCGATGGCTTCGGCAAGCGGCAGCTTGGTGATCGAATAGAAGAAGGTCAGCGCCATGAAGGTGGCGACAATCGAGCGTTGCAGGTGCAGCTTGAGCACATGCGGCTGCGGCCAGCGTCCGCCCCGCGCGAGCCACAGCGGGAGCGCAATGCCGGTCGCGATTGCCGAACGTAGCCATGCCGCGGTCAGCGCGCCAACCGCCATGGCGGCGCTTTTCATGAAGGCGTCCATCAGCGACAGGCAGGCAACAGCGAAGGCTGCCATGAAGATCGGCAACAAGGCGTGGTCGCGCATCACCCCGCAGCCCTATCTGGCCATTTCTTACCCGTCACCGAAAATTCAGCCCCGCGAAAGCAGGGATATTGGAATAGCCTTATGCATTGGGCTATTATCCCGTACCCGCGCTGATGGCAGCCCGGTCGCTTCTGGTAGGACTTATGACACGCTTTCGTCTGATAATCGGCTCCGCGATGGGTGCGGCGCTGTGTGCAACTTCCGTGTGGGCGCAGGACAATGCGCCCGAGGACCTGCTGCCGCCCGAGCCGGCCAAGGTCACCGAGAAGCTTCCCGATTACAGGGACCAGGCACCGCCGGAGACCGCTTCGCAGCCGAGCGTAGAAGACAGCTTCGACGACATCCGCATGGCGTCGGGCGAGGTGGTCCAGCAACTGCCTGTGCTAGAGCGCGAATGGAGCGTGTCGCAGGCACAGAAGCTGCTCGCCTTCATCCCCACGGTCGAGGCCGAAGGGCTGGTAGCGGCCGATTATCGCGCCGATGAGCTTCGCGCGGCGATCGTCCAGGGCGAAGGCGCGGCCTTGAATGCCGTCGCCAGCGAAATTTTCATCTGGCTGGTCGAGGATCTGCGTGATGGACGCACGCCGATGGAGGCCCGCCGCCAGTGGTTCGTGGTCGATCCCGATCCCGACCTGATGCCCTCGCACCGCCTGCTCGAAGCCGCAGTAGAGACCGGCGACATCGCCGGCACGCTTACCGCGCTCAACCCGGTTTCGCCCGACTACGCCCGCCTCAGGGAAGAACTGGCGATCACCACCGATCCGGCGAAACGCAAGCTGATCCGCGCCAATATGGACCGCTGGCGCTGGCTCGCGCGCGACCTTGGCAAGCAGTACCTGCTGACCAACGTGCCCGAGTACCAGTTGCGCCTGACGGTCAACGATCGGATCATCAAGCATTACCGCGTGGTGGTCGGCAAACCGGGTCGCACTGCGACACCGCAGCTATCCGAGATGGTCGAGGCGGTGATCTTCAATCCGACCTGGACCGTGCCGCAGTCGATCGTGAAGGGCGAGGGCCTCGGCGCCAAGGTGCTCAACAATCCCGGCTGGGCGCGCGCCAATGGCTACAAGGCGACCAAGGGCGCCAATGGCTGGGTCACCGTGGTGCAGCAGCCGGGGCCGGGAAATTCGCTCGGCCTGATGAAGCTCGACATGCCCAATCCGCATGCGATCTTCTTCCACGACACGCCCGCCAAGGCGCTTTTCGCGCGCGACGATCGTGCGCTCAGCCATGGTTGCATCCGCGTGCAGGGCGCGCGCGAGCTGGCGATGACGATGGCCATGCTCGGCAATGCCGACAGCCGCGAGGAGTTGCCCGCGATCCAGCAGGAGGTCTCCGAGATCACCGCCTCGGGCAAGTACACCCGTTATGCGATGGAAAAGCAGTGGCCCGCCTACATCACCTATTTCACCTACGGCGTGGATGTGAATGGGGAGCTGAGGCGGTTCGACGATATCTATGACCGCGACGCGCCCGTGCTGGCCGCGCTGGATGCCCCGCGCCAACGCGAGCGCGCGCGCGAAACGAGCGAAGAGGTGATCGAGATCGTCGACGACCTTCAGACGAGCTAAGGGCCTTTAGAACACGCCGGGGTTGGTGCGGCTGAAGGTCGTGCCGTCCTCGCGGCGGAGCAGGTCGTATTGCGCGACCGGCGGCTTCACGGTGTTGCCGTCTTCGGCGATGCCATAGCTGCCCGCCACCAGCAGGCGCCCGCCCGAAAGGTCGATCAGCGCGCGGTCGAACTGGACCGGGCCCATGGCGAAACAGCCGTTCGAGCGGCCGAGGCGCCCCCAGCGGTCGACATGCTCTGGCGTGGCGTAATTCGCCTGGTGCATCACGATCGCGCGGGGCAGTGCGTTCGAGTTGGTCGGGTCGAGCCCATCGAGCCGGATCGAGGTGCCGTAACGCCCGACATACCAGCTGCGCGTCATGAAGGCGCCGCGGCTCGAGGCCTCGCTGCCTTCGATATTCGAATAGCGCTTGAGCCAGCCATCGTGTTCGCCATCCGAGCCGGTGCCGTGACTGACGTGATAGCTCGCCACACGCTCGTTCTCGACGTCGACGAAATGGAAGCGTTTCTGCGCCGAATGCAGGCCGAAATCCGCGATCCCGACGATGTCCCTGCGCCAGATCTTCGAACCGACCCGCTCCAGTTCCTCGCGCGCGATTCCCAGCAGTCTGGCGTCGCGCGTGGCGGTGGGATTGGCCTGCGCAAACAGGCGTGTAGGCAAGGCTGCCACCGCTCCGGCGGCCAGCGTGCGCTTGATCAGATCGCGGCGTTTCATCGTCTGTTTCCTTAGCAGCCGGTCACTGGCGACACCATGAACATTGCGTCCAAACGGTCGGGCTATTCGCCCAGCACCATGCGGTCCGCCTCGATCCGGACGGGCTGGATGGTGGCGAGGAAGCTCTGGCCGAGCAGCGAGAGGGCAAGGCCCTCGGGTACGATTATCGCGCGGACATCGCGTGCCTCATGACCGCCCAGGACTACCCGGTCGAGCGTGACCTCGACGCCGCGCACCGGGCCCGAAGCCCCGTGGGCAACCGGTCGCACGTCGGCATCGGACCAGAACAGCCCTGCAGCGTGCGCATCCCTTGCGGTCAGCGCGACCACGCTTGCGCCCGTATCGACGAGCAGGTTCACCTGCGCCCCGTTGATCGCCGCGTCGGCATAGAAATGGCCGTCGGCTGCGCGCGGCAATTCGGTTGTGCCCGCTACCCAGGCGGCGTAGTTCCCGCCTTGATCGGTAGGTGTTTCGAGCTGCGTCGAGCGCGCTCCGGGCGCATCGGATGCAAGGCTTTCCGCCCCCTCGGTGGCCGTGTCGATCGCCCCGCCGGGCACGAAGGCAGCCCCGACGAAAGCCACGATGGCAACCACCAGAAAAGCGAGCTCGCGCATGGGTGCGACTATGCGCGTCTTGCGGTTAAATCGAGGTAAAGCCGAGCAGGTCGGCGTAGATCGCGTCGGCGTCGCGGCTGGCGGCATTGCGCCAGCTCGTGGCAGTCGCGCGATTGAGGAGGGAGCCGTCGCTGCCGACGACCAGCAGGTTGGGCGTTCCGGGCAATTTGTCGAGCCCGAAGCGGCGCGCGATGTGGAGGTTATGCCCATCGTCGGTTTGCGGCATGCCGACATTGACGAAGACCAGTTCGAAATGCTCGTCGACCAGGGCCGCAAACCGCGGGGTTTCGAGCCATCCCGCCAGCGCGCGGCTGTCGTGGCACCAGTTCGCCCCCATCACCAGCAACACCCTGGTGCCGCGCACCCGCGCCCGCTCCAACGCGGCATCGACTGCGGCATTGGCATCGAGTGCGGCATCGTAGGATCGCGCCTCGGGATGGTGCGCGGGTGATGGCGCGGCAGAATGCGCGCAGGCAGCGAGCGCCAGCGCCAGCAGCGCGGTACCGAAAGCGCGAGCGGTCACGCGCTTGCCAATGCGGAGGGCGCGGGATGGCGCTTGTTCTCTCGCGCCATCGCAAGCATCGAGGCAGCGTGTCGCCGTGCGACCGCATGCTGGTCGTCGCCATAGCCGCCTCCCAGCGCGCTCGCGACCGGAACGCCGCGCCGCCGCGCCTCACCCACCACGAAGCGATCGCGCGCGGCGAGACCCGCGTCAGACAGCGCCAACCGGCCGAGCTTGTCCTCGATATGCGGGTCGACGCCCGCCTGGTAGAGCACGAAATCGGGCACGAATTCGGTCATGATTTCGGGCAGGTGACTAGTCAGAGCGTCCATATATCCATCGTCGTCTATCCCATCGGGCAGCGCCACGTCGCAGCTCGAGCGCGCTTTGCGCACGGGAAAGTTCTTCTCGGCATGCAGCGAGAGCGTGAAGACATCGTCGCGCCCGGCGGTCAGCGCGGCAGTGCCATCGCCCTGGTGAACATCGCAATCGACGATCAGCACGCGCTGCGCGTGGCCCTCGGCGAGCAGGCGGTTGGCGGCGACCGCGAGGTCGTTGAAGACGCAATAGCCTGCGCCGGTATCATGCAGCGCGTGGTGGCTGCCCGCAGCGGAATTTGCCGCATACCCATGCACCACCGCCAGCTGCGCGGCGAGCCATGTCCCGCCATTCGTGTGGCGCACGCGCGAGGCGATGTGCGGTGTGACGGGAAAGCCGATGCGGCGTTCCTTCTCTCGCGGTACCCTGGCCGCGAAAACCTCGCCGACATAGTCCGGATCGTGCACCGCCTCCAGCCACGCGCGGGGCATCGGTTGCGGCGCATGCTCGGTGATCGGCTCGCCGCTTTCGCGCAGCGCCTGCATCACCAGCTGGTACTTATCGAACTTGAACGTCCCGCGCTCCGGCGGGGGCGCCATGTAGTCGACGTGATGGACGACGTGGAGCATGCGCTACCCGATCGTGCCTGCACTCACTCCGCCGCCTCGGCCGTCGTCGCGGCGTGCGGGTCGAAGGCGGTCGCCTCGCCCGCCTCGATCAGCGCGGCTTTCTCCTCGACCAGCCTAACGATGTGGTCGAGCATGTCGCCTGACTGCACATGGTGGTCGGTCACGCCCGAGAGGTAGACCATGTGCTTGCCATTGCCGCCGCCGGTGATGCCGATATCGGTCTCGCGTGCTTCGCCGGGGCCGTTGACCACGCAGCCGAGCACCGAGAGGCTCATCGGCGTCTTGATGTGTTCGAGCCGCTTTTCGAGCGTTTCGACCGTGCGGATCACGTCGAAGCCCTGCCGCGAGCAGCTGGGGCACGAGACGACGCGAACACCGCGGGTACGCAGGCCGAGGCTCTTGAGGATCTCGTAGCCGACCTTCACTTCCTGCTCGGGTTCGGCCGAGAGCGACACGCGGATCGTGTCGCCGATCCCCGCCCACAGCAGGCTGCCGATCCCGATCGAGCTTTTCACCGTGCCGCCCACGAGCCCGCCCGCCTCGGTGATGCCGAGATGCAGCGGGCAATCGACTGCGTCGGCGAGGCCATGATAGGCGGCGACGGCGAGGAACACGTCGGACGCCTTCACCGCCACCTTGAATTCGTGGAAGTCGTGGTCCTGCAGCAGCTTGATATGGTCGAGCGCGCTCTCGATCAGCGCTTCGGGGCAGGGCTCGCCGTATTTCTCGAGCAGGTCCTTCTCGAGGCTGCCGGCATTCACGCCGATGCGGATCGCACACCCGTTGGCCTTGGCCGCACGGACGACTTCGGCCACGCGTTCGCTGCTGCCGATATTGCCCGGATTGATGCGCAGGCAGGCCGCACCCTTGTCCGCCGCCTCCAGCGCGCGCTTGTAGTGGAAATGGATGTCGGCGACGATCGGGACATTCGCCGCGCGGGTTATCTTGTCGAAGTGTTCGGTCGATTCCGCGGTCGGGCAGGACACGCGGATAATGTCGGCACCTGCGTCCTCGCAGCGACGGATCTGGTCGATCGTCGCGCCGACATCCTCGGTCGGCGTATTGGTCATGGTCTGCACGGTAATCGGTGCATCGCCCCCCACGGGGACGTTGCCGACCATGATCTGGCGGGACTGACGGCGCTCGATATCGCGCCACGGGCGTACGGAAGACATGGTTCCCTTATAGGCGCGATGCGTGACGGGTTAAAGGCGCTTGCTTACCCGTCACGCATTGCGATCGCCTGCCTGCGCTTAGCGCTGCGAAGGGATGAATTCCTCGCGCATCGCCTTGGCCATCAGTTCGAGCGGAATGATTCCCTGGCTCAGCAGGAAATCGTTGAACGCCCTTTCGTTGAACTTCTCTCCCAGCGCGACCTCGGCCTCGATCCTGAGGTCGAGCAGCTTGCGGTAGCCGTAGTAATAGCTGCCCGCCTGGCCCGGCATGCGGTACTGGTAGCGATCGAGTTCCTGCTTCGCCATCGGCGCCGACACCAGCACCTCCTCGCGCAAAACCCGCTCGGCATCCTCGCGGCTGATGAGACCCATGTTGAGCATCGGGTCGAGGAAGGCGCGCGCGGCGCGCAGCAGGCGGAACTGCTGCGCGACGAACTGGCCCTCGATCGGCTCGTGCGGGAGCATCTCGGCCTCGGCGTAGAGCGCCCAGCCTTCCACGTTCACGCTGTTGAACGCGTAGAGCAGCCGGGCAAGGCTCACGCCCTGCTCGACCAGTGCGGCGAACTGCATTTCGTGACCGGGGCGCGCTTCGTGCGCGCTCAGCGTCCAGCTGGCGGCGGGGAAGTTGAAATCGTCGTATGCCTCGCCCTCGCCTGCGGTCGGATTACCCACGGTCAGCACGAAAGTGCCCTGTTCACCGGTATTGCCGATCAGGCGCGGCGGGCGCATGTGCGGTGCGGGCTGGGCCGCGCTTTCGGCAGCCGATGCGACGCGCATGGCGAGCTCGTATTCGGGCAAGCTGACGATGTCATGCTCGCGAATCTGGTCCTCGAGCTGGGCATTCACATTGCGATAATAGGCCTCGATCTCGTCGTTCGGGATCGTGCGTTCCTTCAGCTTCGCCATCACCGAACGGTAATCGGTTTCCTCCCAGCCGTTCTCGGCGGCGATCTGAGGCGCGAGCGCTTCCATCTGCGCGCGTATTTCATAGAAGCCGCGCCGCGCCCGGCTCATTGCCTCGCGCGGATCGATATCGATGCCCCAGTCCTTGAGCGCGAGCGCATAGAGCTCTTCGGGAAGGCGCGGGTTTTCGCGTGCCTCGGGCAGGACCACTTCCTCGGTCCACGTAGCGTAGTCGGCGAACTGCGCGTCCATCGCATCGAGCGCTTCCTCTGCGCCTTCGATTTCGTAGGTCGCGAAAAGTTCGCGGATGCCACTCGCAAAGGTCGGGATCTTGTCGATCGATTCGCGCACCTCGACGACGAAAGGTCCCATCTTGCCCTCGCCGAGGCTGGCTTTGAAGCGGCGTTTGGCCAGTTCGGTCATCGGCTCGGTGCCCGGATAGGTGCCGGTGTGGCGCTGGAGCAATTCGAGCGCCTTCGCCCGGCGGTCGGGCGCGGTCTGTTCGGACAGCAGCGCGCCGACCGAGCGGAACACGCCTTGGGGCACTTCGGAGAATTCGAGCATATAGCGGCGCTCGAGCTCGGTTTCCGCGATCCGCAGATCCAGCGCGTCGATCAGGATCTGGAGGTCCTGCCTGACGTAGGGGTTGCTTTCCTGCGCGATGGCCGAGGCGAATTCGGCGCGCAGCGCGCGTGCGCCGGCGAGGTAGCGCTCGTCGCGATCGAGCGCCATGTCGTTCACCAGGCCGTCGTACTGCTCGTAACCGGCGGACGATGCCGATGTCGGGAACAGGCTGGCTTCGAATTCGATAAGCTTCTGCGTGTAGGCGTTGCTGGTCGCGACCCATTGCTGGCTGGCTGGAGACTCGGTTTGCTCCTGTGCGGCCAGCGGGACGGCGGGCAGCGTTACGGCAAGCGCGATAGCGGCTGCGAAAGTTTTCATGGTACGAACCCCTCGTGAATTTGTAGGCGAGGGGTGCCGCCTGCCCTTGTGCTTGGCAAGTGTTAGCCGGACGAACGTGCCTTACCAGCGGACGAGCGGCGGGATCGCGAAACGGCCGACGATGCCGCCCAGGACCACGGGCAACACATGCCACGTGCCGAGGTGCGCCAGCGTGTCGATCGGGCAGGCAAGACCGTAGGCAAAACTGCCCAGCGCGCCCGCAGCTATCCCGGTGAAGACGCCCGCCGTGTTGGGCGAGACCGGGGCACCGCGTCGCAGCCAGCCGACCAGCGCGGCGAAGGTGAACACGCCGAACGCCGAGCCGGCGAGGAAACAGTCGAGCCCGTAAGGATCGTGTGCAACCTCGTGCAGATCGCCGTGTAAGCCCAGCACCACCAACGCCGCCACCGGCAGCACCGTGAACATCGCCAGCGACCAGCGCGCGCCGTCATGGCTGTTGCCGACGCGTGGCCCGGCCATCCGCACTACCGCCAGCGCGGATGCCGCACCGAGCAGGCCGAGCATGCCATTGGCAATGAAGAAGAACGCCGACGCGCGGCCCGCCAGCGCGCCGCGCCACAATCCGTCGAGCAATTCGACGACGAGGATCGTGCCGGCGACGGCGAGCGCGACCAGCGCGATGCCATGCGCCAGCTTCATCGGCCGCACGGGCGCGAGGTCCGCGGCGAGTTCGTCGATCAGGGGGTTGGGGACCCGATTCATGTCAGTCTGCTTTCTCTACGAGCGCGGACAGCTTCTTCAGTCCGCGATGGATGTTCACTTTGACCAGGCTTTCGCTCTGGCCGGTCTTGGCCGAGGCCTCGGCGATCGAGAGCCCCTCGATCTTGACGAGTTCGATGACCTCGCTCTGTTTGTCGGGCAGGTGGACGAACAGCCGGTCGAGGCTCATCCGCGCCATGACCGCCTCTTCCTCGCTGTCTTCGGCGGCATCGAGGTCGCCCAGCTCGTCTTCCGCCTTACGATAGACCTTGCGCAGGTGATCGACCCAGCGATAGCGCGCGATCGCCGCCAGCCATGGCAGGAAGGCGCGGGTCGGATCCCAGGTCGCGCGTTTGGCGTGCACTGCCATCATCACCTCCTGGACCAGATCGTCGAGCTGCGCCGGGGCGACCCTGCGGCGGAAATAGCGTTCGAGCCACAGCTGGATTTCCGCGAGGAGGACACGATAGGCGCCGGCATCGCCTTTCTGCGAGGCGGCCATGAGCTGCGCGAGGCTGGCTTCGTCGGCGATCATCGCGTCCTTCTCCCCTCGTTCCGCAGGCTATCAGCTGGTGCGGCGCGAGGCGAGCAGCGCGTCGAGCGAGAACAAGCCTCCACCGCGCGAAACCAGTACTGCGGCCATGGCGACCCACAGGATATGCGTCTGCCACCATGCGTCGGGATAGACGAAGATCTGGATGACCAGCGTCATGATCAGCAGCGACAGCGCCGAAAACCGCGAAAAAATGCCGAGCACCAGCAATATGGGGAAGAGGTGCTCGGCATAGGTGGCCATCGGGGTCGCGATGGCCGGGGGGATGGGGACGCCCGAATACTCGTATTCGAACAGGAAGTAGGCCTGGTCGCTGATCGAGAGCAGCGAACCGTCCTCGACCTTGGTGCGGCCAGAGCGCCAGAAGATCCCGGCGAGGGCCACACGGGTAAGCAGCAGCGCAATTCCTTCCGGCACGCGCGAGCCGAGCCAGGCGGCGATTTGGTCGTAGCGGGCGATGAGCGTCTGCATGGCTTACCTCGTCTAGCTGGTGGGGGCGCCGATCAGCGCTTGATTTCGGTCAGCGAACCCTTGCCCTTGGGCGTCGAGATCTTCTCGCAGCTGCCTTTGGGTACGAGCTTCCAAGCATTGCCCTGGTAATCGCGGGTCGAGGTCCCGGCGCAGCTGGTGCCGGGGCCCGCGGCGCAGTCGTTCTCACCGGCCTTGGCGACGCCGTAGCACTTCTCCATTGCGGGCTTCTTTTGCGCCGCCGCAGGCGAGGTGGCGAGACCGGCGGCGACGCTGGCGGACAGCGCTATTCCGGCGATGCGGGCGATCGATGGGGTGTTCATGTCGGTATCTCTCTCGAAGACTTCACTAGGGGGAGCCCCGGCAATGCCGCCGGAACTGGCCTGTCATTCGAGAGGGCACCGAACATCGTTACAGCGCAGCGAAAAAATCTAGCAGTGTAACCCGATGATACCAGGCGGCGAATGTCCCTTGTGTGCGCAGTCCCGCGCATCGCTATCAAAAGGGATTTTGTCCAATGACCGCCATTCGCAAACCCGCCGCTGCTGCTGCCGCCGCAGCCTTCGCGCTTTCCTCGATGGCCGCCTTCGCCGCGGAGCCGCCCGCTGGCAGCAGCGGCCGCGCACTCAATTCGGAAGACACCGTCCATTGTTACGGCGTGCATTCGTGCAAGGGCCAGTCTGACTGCTCGACTGCCGAGCATGACTGCAAGGGCCAGAACGACTGCAAGGGCCACGGCTTCAAGGCGATGAAGGCAGGCGATTGCCTCGCCAAGGGCGGCACGATCGGCGATCTCGGCTGACCGGAACGCACCGCATTTCGGGCCGCTAGGCTCGAAGCGCGGCCCGGCAGGCCCCTGTTCCCCCTCCCCTGCCGGGCCGCACCCTCAAGCCCCACCATGGAGCGAAAATGAGCGCGATTGCCCCCTTCCACGGTTTCGGTCTCGGCCTGCGTCGGACGCATTACGCCGATTTCCTCGATGGCAAGATCGAGGTGGATTTCGTCGAGGTCATTTCCGAGAATTACATGGTCGAGGGCGGCAAGCCGCTGCGCGTGCTCGAACAGGTGCGCGAAAAGCACCCGATCATCCTGCACGGCGTATCGATGTCGATCGGCTCGGCGCAAGGGTTGGACGATGACCACCTTATGCGGTTGCGCGCGCTTGCCGACCGGATCGATCCGCTGTGGGTGTCCGACCACCTGTGCTGGACCCGCACCAGCGCGCACAACAGCCACGATCTCCTGCCGTTGCCGCTCACGCACGAAGCGCTCGACGTGGTCTGCGCCAATATAGACCGGGCGCAGGAAACACTCGCGCGGCCGATGGTGTTCGAAAATCCGTCGAGCTATCTCACCTTCCCAGAAGACGAGATGGCCGAGTGGGAATTCCTGTCGGAGATGGCGCAGCGGACGGGATGCTACCTGCTGCTCGACATCAACAACGTGTATGTGAGCGCGCATAATCACGGGTTTTTGGCGAGCGATTATATCGCCGGCCTGCCGTTGGACCGCGTGCGGCAAATCCATCTGGCCGGGCATGAACCCGGCGATATCATCATCGACACGCACGATCGCGAAGTGAGCGACGGCGTGTGGCAGCTCTATGCGGAGACGATCGCGCAACTCGGCCCGGTCGCGACGATGATCGAGCGCGACGACAAGATCCCGCCGCTGGCCGAGCTGCTTGCCGAGCTCGATCAAGCGCGATCGCTGGGGCACACCGCTGCCGGATCGATCGCAGCATGACCAGCCTCGCGCAGCGGCAGGAGGCCTTCCTCGGGGCGATCCTCGACGATGAGGCACCGTTGCCCGCGGGCTGGGACCGTGAACGCGCGCCGGGCCTTGCGATCTATCGCAACAATTACCGCACCTCGCTGGTCGAGGCGCTGCGCTCGACCTACGAGCGGACCGAGCGGCTGGTTGGCGAGGATGCCTTTCGCCGCGCCGCCGCGCATCACTGCATCGTGCACCGTCCGGGCAGCTGGACGCTCGACCTAGCCGGCGCGGGCTTTGCGGAGACCTGCGCGGAACTCTTCGCCAACGATCCCGATGTCGCCGAACTCGCCGCGCTCGAGTGGGCGATGCACGGGGCGTTTTCCGCCCGCAATGCGCTGCCGCTGGCCACCGCCGAATTTGCTGCGGCCTGCGCCGCATTCACCGAAGGCGAGTGGGAGGATCTCAAGCTGACCCTCGTGCCCGACCTGCGCTGCACTTCCGCGACCTACGATCTCGTCCGGCTATGGTCCTCGCTGGCGGAACCGGATGCGGAAGCCGATCTCGTTTCGCTCGCAGGTCACCATTGCGCGCTGATCTGGCGCGAGGGCGAACGTCCGGTATTCGTTATCCGCCCGGCCTGGGAAGGCGATGCTCTCGCCGCCTTCCGCACCGGCGCCAGCTTCGGCGAGGTCTGCGCGCAGCTCATCGACAAGCTGGGCGAGGAGGCTGCGGTCGCCGAAGCGGGCGCGATGCTGGCCCGCTGGGTCGGCGAAGGGCTGGTCGAACGGCTCGATCAATAGGCGAATTGCTCGCCCACCATCTCCTCGCTCATCGTCCACAGGCGCTCGGCCTTGTCTGGATCGATCGCATAGCTGCGCACGCCGCCCATCGTGTCCTCATCATCCTGGTCGGCGACGTGGCAATCCTCGCAGTAAAGGCCGCCGGCGTTCGCAAGCGTATCGCTCGTGGCCACCCAGCAGGTTGTCGCTGCGCCCTGCGGAATGGTCTTGAACGGCTGCGGCTCCTGTCCGCTCTCTTCCGCGGACTTGCGGATTCGCTCCATCAGATTGGCGACATCCGCCTCGCTCATATGACGCCCCAGATTGGTCTGGATACCGCCCGGATGCAGCGCGTAGGCATGGATCCCCTTGCCCGCGAGGCGCTTCTCAAGCCCGACCGAGAACAGGATGTTGGCGGTTTTCGACTGACCGTAGGCTTGCCATTTCTCATAGTCGCGCTCTTCGTAGTTCGGATCCTCGAAATCGACCCCGGCGATATGGTGGCCGCGGCTCGACAGGTTCACGATACGCGGGGCCTCGCCTTTCTCGACCAGCGGCATCAGCAGGTTGGTGAGCAGGAAATGGCCCAGGTGGTTGGTGCCGAACTGCATTTCATAGCCGTCGGCGGTGCGCGCCAGCGGGCACGCCATCACACCGGCATTGTTGATCAGCAGGTCGATCTTGTCGAACCGGGCGTTTGCCTCCCTCGCTGCGGAGCGGATGCTGTCGAGCGAAGCGAGATCGCATACGAGCGTATCGATCTCGGCGCCCGTTTGCGTGGCGATCTCGTCGGCCGCGGCCGCCAGTTTTGTCGCATCGCGGCCGGACAGGATGACATGCGCGCCCTTGGCCGCCATCGCCCGCGCGGTTTCCTGGCCGAGGCCCGAATATCCGCCGGTAATCAAGGCAGTGCGTCCGCTCAGGTCATGACCCTCGAGAACTTCGTCCGCCGTGCTGTCGAACCCGAACTTGCTCATTCATTTGCTCCATTTCGTTCACTGCCCGCGGGCTGGTCGGTCCGGTAACGGGCGAACCAGGCGAGGATGTTTTCGGTTTTCGCTATAAGCCGCGAAGGGCGTGCGGCAATCCCATGCGCGCTTCCGGGCACCCGGATCAGCATGGTGTCGATCCCGCGCAGCTTGAGCGCCTGGTAGAACTGCTCGCTCTCGGTGATCGGCGTGCGGTGATCCTCTTCGCCGGTCAGCAGCATGGTTGGGGTGGTGACATTGCCGACCAGGCTTAGCGGCGAACGCTTCCAGTAATGCATCGGGTCTTCCCACGGCAGCGCGGGGAACTGGTGATAGGTCTGGAATATGTAGCTGTCGGCGGTCAGCGTCTTCGACAGCCAGTTGATCACCGGCTTGGCCGCGACCGCCGCATTGAAGCGGTCGGTCAGCCCGACGAGATAGGCGGTCGCGATACCGCCTGCCGACCCGCCGGTGACGAACAGGTTGTCCTCGTCGATGAAGCCCTTCGCGATCATCGCGTCGACGCCAGACATGTGGTCGGCTGCGTCCTCCTCGCTCGAGTACTTATGTTCGAGCAGCAAGGCGAAGTCCTCGCCATAGGAGGTCGAGCCGCGATGGTTGTCGTAGAAGACGACGTAGCCTTCGGCGGCATAACGCTGCACTTCGGCGCTGAAATGCGGACCGTAGGCGGCGTGCGGGCCGCCATGGATTTCGAGGATCAGCGGATATTTCCTGGCCGGATCGAAACCGGGCGGCGTCACGTACCATCCTTGGATCTCGGTGCCATCGAAGCTCGAATTGTAGGTGATCTCGTGGACCTCGCCGAGCGTGCGGTAGGCGAGGATGTCCTCGTTCAACGCGGTCAGCGTTCGGGTGCGGTTGCCGCTCCGGACGGCGAGGTCGGCGGGCCGTTGGCTGGTCCCCGCGGTCCAGGCGAGCGTGCCGTTTGCCGCGACGTCGTAGGTTCCGCTGGTATAGGGGCGGCCCAGAGTCGTGCCGCCGAGACCCTCCGCTACGGTCGTCACCTGACCGCCGGGCGAAACCCGGCCGATTTTCTTCTCCGCGCGATCATCGAAGGTGAAATAGATCGCGCGATCGCCACCCCAGCGGATGTCGCCGACTTCGCGATCGAGGCTTTGCGTGAGATTGCGCGCACCGCTGCCGTCGCTGTTCTTGACGCAGACGTCGATCTGCCAAACCGGCCGCTTGACATTGGGCATGCAGACGAAGGCCACGCGAGACCCGTCCGGCGACACTTGCGGATTGCTTTCCGACCCGCCTCCCGAGGTGAATTGCGCGAGCGCGCCGCTCGCCACATCGACCGTGTAGATGTCGCTTTCGATGGTCTGCAGTTCCCAACCTTCGTTGCGGTTGGAAGAGAAGTAGATCGAGCGCCCGTCGCGGCTCCACGAAAGCGGGCCGTCATGGTCGAAGTTTCCGCTGGTCAACTGGCGCGGTGTCCCACCCTCTGCAGGGACCACGAAAACATGGCGGAATGCCGGGTGGACAAAGCCCTGGCCGTCGCGGCGGAACTGGGCATGGTCGATCACCTTGACCGCTTCCGACCACTTCGCGCCGTCGGGTTTCTTGGGCATTTTGGCCAGTGGTTCGACTTCGGTGTCGACATTGGCGGTAAAGGCGATCGAGCGGCCGTCGGGCGACCACGCGAGGCTGCTCGCGCCGTTGTCGAGGTGTGCGACTTGCTGCACCTGTCCGCTGTCCATCCACCGCATGAAGATTGCGGCGCGCCCGTCGGCGTCCCGCCCGGTGTAGGCGATGCGGCGCCCCTCCGGGGACCACTCGGCGCTGCTAGCCCCCTCGACCACCAGGCGCGGTTCGCCACCGGACACAGACACGATCCACACCGAGCCTTCGGTCTGGTCGGACATGATGTCATTCGAACGGCGCACGAATATTATGCTGCGACCATCCGGAGAAATTCGCGGGTCATCGGCATACTCGAGCGCGAAAACGTCTTCAGCGCTGAACCTCGCATCGTCCTGTGCCGCGGAAATCGGCGCCGCAGCAAATACTCCGGCCAGCGCCAGCCCACCAATCAGGCGTCGCATTCGTATTGTCTCCCCAATCCGTCGCAGGCGGCGTAGCACAGAAAACGGGGCGCGGAATGGCTATTCCCGCGCCCCGATGCGTTCCCGAAGGGTTATGCTGTTCAGGCGCCTGGTGGCAGCGGGTCGTCCGATTTCGGCGCCGGGCCGGCAAGGTCGCTGTCCATCTGGTCGAGCTTCCGGGCTGCCCATTCACGCCCGCCAAGCCCGAAGGCGAGCGCGCCCGCCACCGCGATTCCCGCGATCAGTATGGTCAGCGCGTTTGCCGGGATCATCCCGCCGATGCCCGTGAATTGCAGACCCATGAAGACGAACAGGATAATCGTCGCCCAGCGGACGATCGTGGCAGCCGTGGTGCTCCCCGCATCGCCCGCGATCAGGCGCGCGAGCAAATTGGCGATGAGGAAGCCGAAGGCGATCACCACGGCCCCGAAGATCACCCGTCCGCCGAGTTCGAGCAGTTGGTCGAGGATCGCGGTGAGCTCGGGAAACCCAAGCAACCGCGTCGCCGCGATGGCGAAGAACAGGATGATTGCCACCTGTACCACGCGGGCGATGATGCCCGACGCAGTGGTACCGTCACCCACCAGTCCGGTTTCCGCGAGCGCCCGGTCGACCCCAAGGTCCGGCAGGACCTCCTTGATGATCTGCACCACAAACTTGCTGATCAGATATCCGATTCCCAGCAAGACCGCTGCGGCGATGATGTTCGGGATGGCGGCGAAGATCATCTCGAGCATGCGCGATGCCGGCCCGCTGATCGAATCGATACCGAGCTGTTCCAGCGCGGCGATCGCGACCGGGATGGCGATCAGCACATAGATGATGGTGCCGATTGTCTTGCTGATCGTGGTATTGCCGGTGACGTTGTCGACCCCGCCGCGATTGGCCCACTTGTCGAAATCGACCGTCTGCAGCGTGGTGACGACCAGGTCGCGCGCAATTCGCGCAACCATCATGCCGATGAAGAAGATGAGGCCCGCCCACAGCAGGTTGGGCAAAAAGGCGACGACGTTCTCGAGCAGGCTGTCGATCGGGCCCGCGACACCGCCCAGTTCGAGAATGTTGAGAATAATCAGCAGGCCGAACAGCCAGATCAGTAAGGATACGATCTTGCCCAGCGATTCCCCGAGCGACTGGCCGCTGCCGGTCCCGCGCTTGAAGAAATCGACGGTGTCGACAAGCTTGGCGAAGGCCCATTTTGCCGCGCGTGCGGCGAGCCAGGTGATAACGAGCGCCACGATGGCCAGCAGGATTTTCTCTCCCAGGTCCATCGCCAGCTGTTCGTCGAAACGATAGCGGTCGAAAATCATGAAACCTCTCCCCATTGGTTTCCGTAGCGTCAGCGCTATCACGCTGCCGGAAGATTACAAAATGCAGCCAGGGGATTGAGTGGATAAGTGTGGCTGCTATCCCTCTCGCATGAGAGGATTTTCCATGTCGCTCGCTCGCGCGTTCGCCGCGCTTTCGGTTCTCTTCGCCACGCCCGCCGCGGCGCAGGAGGATGCGCCGCGCTGGTCGCTCGCCATCCACGGCGGCGCGGGCACGATTTCGCGCGAGGACATGACGCCGGAGCAGGACGCGGCCTATCGCGCCGCGCTGCAGGCGGCGCTCGATGCCGGCGCCTCGGTGCTGCGCGGTGGCGGGAGCGCGATGGAGGCGATCGAAGCCGCGATAAAGCCGATGGAAGACGATCCGCTGTTCAATGCGGGGCGCGGGGCGGTACTGACCTGGGACGGAGATATAGAGCTCGACGCCTCGATCATGGACGGACGCACGCGCGATGCGGGCGCAGTGGCCGGCGTCATCGGGATTCGCCACCCGATCGAACTGGCGCGCAAGGTGATGACCGACAGTCCGCATGTCATGCTTGCCGGTGCCGGGGCGGAGGCCTTCGCCGCCGAGCAGGGTCTCGAGCTCATGCCGCCCGAGTGGTTCGAGACCGAACGGCGCCGCAATTCGCTCGAGCGGATGAAGGCTGAGAAGCTCTCTGCGATTGACGTCGATATCAAGTTCGGCACGGTCGGCGCGGTGGCGCTCGACCAGGACGGCAATCTGGCGGCGGGGACTTCGACCGGCGGGATGACCGGGAAGCGCTGGGGCCGTATCGGCGACGCGCCGATCATCGGGGCGGGCACCTATGCCGACAATCGCGCCTGCGCGGTCTCGGCCACCGGCTGGGGCGAATTCTTGATCCGCGTCGGCGTGGCGCACGAGATCTGCACGCGGCTGCGCTACCGGTTCCAGGCCGAAATCGATGCGGCTCAGGCAAGTGTCCCGCGCGATGAAGACGGCGTTCCGACCTACATCGTCCACGCGAGCGAATTCGGGCTCGAAGCGGGGCAGGCGCAGGAAGAGATCGACGCGGTCATCGCCGAGGTGGGGGCGCTCGGCGGCGACGGTGGGGTCATTGTCGTGACCAGCGAAGGCCATCCGCTGTTCAGCATGAACACCTCGGGCATGTATCGCGGCCGCGTTACCGCCGGGGGCATCGACGAGGTGGCGATCTACGCCGACGAATAGACTGCGGCCTAGAGCTCCAGCTTCACCCCGCGCGCCGCCAGGATCGGGCGCATCTCGCGATAGGCGGCGGGTGTCCGCATGAGCGGGATATAGGGGTGCAGGTGGTGCACCACATGATACTGCATGCCCATGCTGAGGAGGTTGCCGACCTTCGAGCGCCAGTTCTTGGTGTCGCGATACCGGCCCCGGCCCATGCCGGGGCTGTGCGGCGCCCAGCTGAGGAAGAACAGGATATAGGTGATCGCGATCTGGTACGGCAGCCACCAGAGGAAGAATGCCTCGAGCGCGAACCCACTCCATGCCAGGGCGATGAGGATGGCATAGAAGCCCAGCCGGTAGCCGATCGCCAGCAGGATGAGGTCGCGCCGCCCGTGCCGCTCGAGGCAGCGCAGGTAATCGCCCGACCTCTTGCCGTCAGGCTGGCGCTGGCGGATCGTGCCCCAGATCGCCTGCCACGCAGTACCCGCATGGCTGGTGATATCGACATCGCGTTCGGGATCGTTGGTGTGCCGGTGGTGATCCAGATGCGTTACCCGCAGAACGGAGAACGGATAGACCATCATCCAGCTGGTCGCATGGCCGACCAGTTCGTTGAGCCAGTGCAGTTTCGCCCCCGGCTTGCCGATAATGTAATGCTGCGCGTCGTGCGTCGGCAGATAGACCAGCGCGATATTGATCGTGGCGAGGGCGAAGCCAAGCCACAGCGGTACTAGGCCAATAATGACGAGCGGCCACAGCGACAGCCAGACCAGCAGGTTGGCGAAAGCCCAGGAAACGATACCCCAGGGCACCATTCCCGAATGCTTGCGCGCGATCCGGTTCTCGAGCTTGCGCAGCTCGGCGTCCGAAAGAGTGGAGAGGTCGGCGGGGAATGCGACGGGGTTGCTCAAAGCCAGCGCCCCTTCAGTGTCGCGAAAGCGCCCCAGGCGCCGCCGATGAGCAGCCCCAAGGTCAACGGAGCAAGGCCGAGCGGCGCTTCGATGCCCGCAGCTTCAAGACCCTGCGCGATCACCGGGGCCAGAAAACCCAGCCCGAAAATCAGTGGCAAAGCCCAGAGCACGGCCTTGAGAATTACCTGCATCCTTCACTCCCTCGAAGTGAATAGATAGCAAAGAGCAACCTAGTTGTCAGCCCCGCTCGCGAACCTGGAGGTAGCTTCCCAGCAGCCGCACGGCATTGGTCTGGAAGGCGAGTTCCTCCAGCGCGGCATCGACGCGCGGATCGCCCGGGGCGCCTTCGATGTCGGCAAAGAACTGCGTCGCAGCAAAGCTCGCACCCTTCTGGTAGCTTTCCAGCTTGGTCATGTTGACGCCATTGGTCGCGAAACAGCCCAGCGCCTTGTAGAGTGCCGCGGGGATGTTCTTCACCTCGAAGATGAAGGTGGTCATCGCCTGCGCCCCTTCCAGCGCCGCCGGGTCGAGCGGCTCCTTCGCCAGCACCACGAAACGCGTGGTGTTGTCATGCGCGTCCTCCACCTCGCGTTCGATGATCTCGAGGTCGTAGAGATCGGCTGCCAGCGCCGGGGCGATGGCCGCGACATCGGTCTTGCCGCTCTCGGCGACGAAGGCCGCCGCGCCGGCGGTATCGGCATGGCTCAATCCGACGATACCGCGCTCGGACAAGAACCTGTGCGACTGGCCGAGAGCCTGCGGGTGGCTGTAGGCGGCCTCGAAGGGGCCCGGACCCAGCGCCATCAGGCAGTGCGTGATGCGCATGAAATGCTCGGCCACGATCGCGAGGCCGCTGCCGGGAAGCAGGAAATGGATATCCGCCACGCGGCCGTGCTGGCTGTTCTCGATCGGGATCATCGCGCAACCCGCTGCGCCGCTCTCGACAGCGTCCAGCGCGTCTTCGAAACTGAAGCACGGCAATGGCAGCGCATCGGGCGCGAATTGCATGGCTGCCTGGTGCGAATTGGAGCCGGGCGCCCCGCCGAAGGCGATTGCCTGCATGGGAGCGTCCGCGGCTGCGGCGCGCATCGAATCGACGAGGGCGAGGGCGGGTTTGGCGAACTGGCGCATGGTCAGGGCGGCGTTACGGGTGCGTTTCGGCGGCATCAAGCGCTATTGC
>JBFOLW010000059.1:0-7286 GCA_040830305.1 Erythrobacter sp. | reverse complement strand
TGAGGCCCTGCTTGGCCATGCCCTTGATTTCCTGACCGGCGTCGGAAACCAGGTCGTGATCCTGGTGCTGCGGGTCTCTGTCATCCATCATCTGTCTCCTCAGCGGCCGGGGTAGACGGGAAAGGCGGCGCAGAGTTCGGCGACCTTGCCGCGCACCTGTTCTTCTACCTGTCCGTCACCTTCGGGGCCGTTGCGCGACAGACCGTCTACCACTTCGCAGATCAGCGCGCCAATCTGACGGAATTCGTCGGGCCCGAAACCGCGCGTGGTGCCCGCCGGGGAGCCGAGCCGGATGCCGCTGGTCACGAACGGGCTCCGGGTGTCATAGGGGATGCCGTTCTTGTTGCAGGTCAGCCAGGCGCGATCGAGTCCTGCTTCGGCAGCCTTGCCGGTGACGTCCTTGGGTGTCAGGTCGACCAGCATCGAGTGGTTGTCGGTGCCGCCCGACACGACACGCAGGCCATTCGCTTCGATGCCTTCGGCCAGCGCTCGGGCATTTTCGACCACACGGCTTGCATAGTCCTTGAAATCGGGGCGCAGCGCCTCGCGGAAGGCGACCGCCTTGGCGGCAACCACATGCATCAGCGGGCCGCCCTGCATTCCGGGAAAGACCGCCATGTTGATCGGCTTGGTCAGTTCCTCGTCGTCCCACAGGATCACACCCGAACGCGGGCCGCGCAGGCTTTTGTGCGTGGTGGTGGTGACAACATGCGCGTGCGGGAAGGGTGAAGGGTGCGCGCCGCCGGCGACAAGGCCGGAGATGTGGCTCATATCGACCATGAGGTAGGCGCCGACCTCGTCCGCGACCTTGCGAAACGCCGCCCAGTCCCACACGCGCGAATAGGCCGTGCCGCCGGCGATGATCAGCTTGGGCTTGTTGGCCTTGGCGATCGCCATGACCTCGTCCATGTCGATCAACTCGTCGTCCTTGCGCACGCCGTAGCTGACGGGATTGAACCACTTGCCGCTCATGTTGACCGGCGAGCCGTGGGTCAGGTGCCCGCCCGAATTGAGGTCGAGCCCCATGAAGGTATCGCCCGGCTGCAGCAGCGCGAGGAACACGGCCTGGTTCATCTGGCTGCCCGAATTGGGCTGGACGTTGGCGAAATTGCACCCGAACAGCTGCTTCGCGCGTTCGATCGCCAGCGTTTCGACTACGTCGGCATAATCGCAGCCGCCGTAGTAGCGCTTGCCCGGATAGCCCTCGGCATACTTGTTGGTGAACACCGATCCGGTCGCCTCGAGCACCGCGCTCGACGCGATATTCTCGCTTGCGATCAGTTCGATTTTGTCCTGCTGGCGTCCGAGTTCCTTGCGGATCGCGGTATGGATCTCGGGGTCCGCTTCGGCGAGGGTGTCGTGCCAGAAACGGTCCATCGGGTCGCGCGCGGTGTCTTTTGCCTGGGTAGCCATAGATCAGATTTCCGGATTGGAGAGCTTGTCGACGCGGCGCTGGTGGCGACCGCCGGCGAATTCGGTTTCGAGGAAGGCGGTGAGGCAGGCCTTGGCCATGTCGCTGCCGGTCAGGCGCGCCCCCATGGCGATGCAGTTCGCGTCGTTATGCTCGCGCGCGAGAGCTGCAGAGAGCGGTTCCGAAACCAGCGCGCAGCGCACGGCGGGGTTGCGGTTGACGCTCATCGAGATGCCGATGCCAGAGCCGCAAAGGGCTACGCCGCGCTCGGCCGTGCCGTCTGCCACGACGCCGGCCAGCCTGTAGCCGAAGTCCGGATAATCGACGCTGTCGGTGGTCTCGGGGCCAAGGTCGGCGACCTCGTGCCCCTGCTCGATCAACCAGTCGCGCAGCTCGGCCTTGAGGTCGATGGCGGCATGGTCGGAGGCAATGGCGATACGCATGGGCTGCACATAGGGATCGTATGCGATTCGCGCGACCCCCAGTGCCCGAATTGTGACGCGCCGGTGATTAGTCCGGAGACTGGCTCTCTTTGTACTCCGCCATGGCCTCGACGAGTGTCGGCATCTTCGCGAAGACAACTGCCATGGCTTCCGACATATAGGCTTCGTTGGCGGCGGCGAACTGCGGATTTGTCATCACTTCGGTTGATTTCAACATGAAGGCACTGCCGGTCTCGGTTGTCACAAAAGCAAGGATATCGCGCAGCTCCTGCTCGCTGAAGATGTCCGCATAGCCATGCGCCCAGGCGTCCATGAGCAGGGGAATGTGACGCTTGAGGATCGGTTTCTGATCCTCGGCCACGTCCCTCTGGAAATCTTCGATGATTGAGAGGGCTCCCGGATCATTGAGGAGCGGCCCCATGGATCGCATCAACTGCGCCTCCATTTGCTCCGAAACGCCCTGGAACATCGCCTCGCGTTCTGGTTCGGGATACGCAATCGCCACGATCTCGCGAGCGAGTTGCAGCTCGACTTCAGCCGTCCCAGCAGATGCGGTCTCTTGTGCAGTTGCAACGCTTGGCGACAGCGCAAGGGTCGCCCAGATAAGACATATCCTTTTCACGGCGACCCCCGCAAAATCCGATTATTGATCCAAAAACGAGCGCATCTTGCGGCTGCGGCTCGGATGCTTGAGCTTGCGCAGCGCCTTGGCTTCGATCTGGCGGATACGTTCGCGCGTCACCGAGAACTGCTGGCCGACTTCTTCGAGCGTGTGATCGGTGTTCATGCCGATGCCGAAGCGCATGCGCAGCACGCGCTCTTCGCGCGGGGTGAGCGAGGCAAGGACGCGGGTGACCGTTTCCTTGAGGTTTGCCTGGATCGCCGCATCGACCGGAATGATCGCGTTCTTGTCCTCGATGAAATCGCCGAGGTGGGAATCCTCCTCGTCGCCGATCGGCGTTTCGAGGCTGATCGGTTCCTTGGCGATCTTCATCACCTTGCGCACCTTCTCGAGCGGCATGGAGAGCTTCTCCGCCATCTCTTCGGGTGTGGGTTCGCGGCCTTGGTCGTGCAGGAACTGGCGGCTGCATCGGACCAGCTTGTTAATCGTCTCGATCATGTGGACTGGGATGCGGATGGTGCGCGCCTGGTCGGCGATCGAACGGGTGATCGCCTGCCGGATCCACCACGTCGCATAGGTGCTGAACTTGTAGCCGCGGCGATACTCGAACTTGTCGACCGCCTTCATCAGGCCGATGTTGCCTTCCTGGATCAGGTCGAGGAACTGCAGGCCGCGGTTGGTGTACTTCTTGGCGATCGAGATCACGAGGCGCAGGTTCGCCTCGACCATTTCCTTCTTGGCGATCCGCGCTTCGCGCTCGCCCTTCTGGACCTTGTTCACGATCCGCCGGAATTCCTCCAGCGCCATGCCGGTCTGCGCGGCGATGTCCGAAATCTCGGCACGGATGCGTTCGACCGCTTCGGCTTCCTTCTCGGCGAAGGCAGCCCATTTCTTGTCCTTCTTCGCGCGGTCCTTCAGCCAGCTGTCGTCGAGTTCGTTGCCGATGTAGGCATCGAGGAAATCGATCCGCTTGACCTTGTGACGCTCGGCAAGACGCAGCATCTGGCCGCCCAGCGCGGTGAGGCGGCGGTTGAAGGCATAGAGATTGTCGACCAGGAACTCGATCTTGGTCGCATGGAACTGGACGCTTTCCACTTCGGCGGTGAGCTGCTCCGAAAGCGCTTCGTACTTCTTTTCCTTGGCAGGCGAGAAGGCCTCGCCCTTGGCCATTACGTCGACACGCTCCTTCTGGAGCTTCTCGAACTTGCCGAACAGGTCGGTGATGCGCGCGAAACGTTCGATGGCATCGGGCTTCAGCGCCGCTTCCATCTGCGCGAGCGACATGGTGTTGTCCTCGTCCTCGTCATCGTCCGACTTGGACGAGCCCTCTTCGCCTTCTTCGCCGTCCTCGTCGTCCGAATCTTCGTCGTCGTCGTCGCGGATCGAGGGGCCGGCGGTCTCTTCCGAAATCTCGCCGTCGTCGTCTTCCTCTTCCTCCGCCATCTTCTCGGGCGGCGGCTCCTTCGACAGCATGGCGTCGAGATCGAGGATTTCGCGCAGCTGCATTTCCTCGGCGTTCAAAGCCTCGGACCACTGGATAATCGCATGGAAGGTGATCGGGCTCTGGCACAGGCCCATGATCATCATGTCGCGCCCGGCCTCGATCCGCTTGGCGATGGCGATTTCGCCCTCGCGGCTGAGCAGTTCGACCGCGCCCATTTCGCGCAGGTACATGCGCACCGGATCGTCGGTGCGCTCGCCGGTGGCGGCTTTCTTCGCGGCGGGCTTGGCCGCGGCCTTGGTCTTCTTGTCGTCGGTCGCGATTTCCTCGACTTCGGCGGCTTCCTCGGCCGCCGCTTCGGCTTCCTCATCGCTTTCGACGATCTGCACGCCCATGTCGGAGAGGGCGGACTGGATGTCCTCGATCTGGTCGCTGCTCATCTCGCCCTGCGGCAAGGCGTCGTTGAGCTCGTCATAGGTGACGTAGCCCTTCTTCTTCGCCTTCGCGATCAGCTTCTTGACCGACGCCTCGTTGAGATCGATCAGGGGAGCGTCGCCATCGTCCTTGGTTTTCGACTTGGTGGCCATGAGGTTGTTCAGTCCAGTCTTTCGTTGCCCGCGGGCCGCGCACCCTTGGGAATCATGATTCCGATTCGCTGTCTGCCGCAGCCTTCTTGCGACCGAAACGCTTCAACCGCTCGTTAAGGGCCAGCAACCGCTCGCGCAATCGGGCCTGTTCGGCGATGGAACCTTCCGGATCGCGTTCGAAACGCGCAGTGGCTACGGCAAGCGCAGCCTCCAGCGCCGGCCTTTCGACCAGCAGCGACACGGCTTCGGCCAGATCCTCGCGCGCATCACCCGGGTCGGTGCCTTCATCAAGGAAGGCGAAATGAGCTTTTGCCGGTGGGGCGGGAAGGCCTCTTTCGAGGGATATGGTCGATTGCGCGGACAAATCAAGCGTCTCGGCAGCCTCGAGTAGCGAATCGAGTGCAGGACCGACATTTTGGTCACGCCGGGCGAGGTCCGAGAGCGCTTCCTCGTGGCGCAGGATCTGGTCGGGGAACTTGACCAGCCCGGCAATGACCGCGCGGGTCAGCGCGTCGCGCGCGCCGCCGCGCATGGCGCGTGTCAGGCTGTCGCGTGCATCGGGCGACAGCATCGGCGCGGCCTGCCTGAACTGGCCTTTCTTCCACTCGCCGCGCGGACGAAATTCGCGTTGCGGCTTGGGCGGGAAGGCGAAGGCGGAAAAACGCTCGAGCAGTTCGCGCTTGTACAGCGCACGGATGTCGGGGTGCTGGATGCTCTCCACGTGATCGAGCAGGCGTGCCTTGAGGCCTGCCTTTTCTTCGGGCGAGTCGAGCGGGGCGGCGGCTTTCTCGAACTCCCACAGTGTGTCGAGCAGGCTGGCGGGCCGCGCGAGCAATTCCTCCAGCGCGCCGACGCCTTTCTCGCGCAGCAGGTCGTCGGGGTCGAGACCGGCGGGCAGGTGGATGATCGACAGCGAATGCCCGGGGCGCAACATCGGCAGCGCGCGCGCAATCGCCCGCATCGCGGCGCGCTGGCCCGCATTGTCGCCATCGAAACACAGGATCGGCCGCTCGACCTGGTGCCAGAGCAACTCGATCTGGTTCTCGGTCAGCGCGGTGCCGAGCGGGGCGACTGCCTCGCCGATGCCCGCATTGGCCAGCGCGATCGCGTCCATATAGCCCTCGACCACGATCATCCGCCCGCTCTGGCGTGCGGAGGGCGCGGCGCGGTGGAGATTGTAGAGCGTGCGCCCCTTGTCGAACAGCGGCGTGTCGGGGCTGTTGAGGTATTTGGGCGCCTTGGGATTGGCCTCGCTGTCGAGGATCCGGCCACCGAAGGCGATCACCCGCCCGCGCGTATCATGGATCGGCAGCATCAAGCGGCCACGGAAGCGGTCGTAGGGCTCCTTGTCCTCGACCGTGATGCGCATGCCCGCCTCGATCAGCATGGGCTCTTCGAACTTGGCCAGCGCGCGCTTCAGGGCCTGGCGGTCTTCCGGCGCATAGCCGAAGCCGAATTCACGCACGGTGGCATCGGAGAAGCCGCGCCGCCCCAGATAATGGCGAGCCTGCACCCCGTCGGCGCCGCGCAGATTGCCCTCGAACCATGCCTGCGCGGCGGCGGTGACATCGTGCAGACTGGCGCGCTTTTCCGCCCTTTGCGCCGCACGCGGGTCGGGTGCGGGAACCTCCATCCCGGCCTCGGCGGCCAGCTCCTTGACCGCATCCATGAACGGCATGCCGCGCTGGTCGGTCAGCCAGCGGATCGCATCGCCATGCGCCTCGCAGCCGAAGCAATGGTAGAAGCCCTTCTCGTCATTGACGTAGAAGCTCGGGGTCTTCTCGTTGTGGAACGGGCAGCAGGCCTTGAATTCGCGACCCGCCTTGGTCAGCCGCAAGCTGCGACCGATCACCGCGGAAAGCGTGGTCCGCATGCGCAATTCGTCGAGCCATTGGGGAGACAGGGCCATAAGGTCGCAGACCTTATCGGACGGGGACTGCTGCCGCTAGCGGGGCTTGGCACCCTCCACAGGCTTATCCTCAGGCGGGAAGGGGCCAGAGGCGGCGACCTGGTTGCCGTCGATCTCGAGCAGGTAGGCTTCTGCCGGTCCCTGCGGGGGCAGGGTGGACTGCCACCAGAAGGTCACCGTGCTGCCCGGCTTCCATCCCGGCCCGCGAACCACGCGCCAGATCAGGCTGCCATTGTCGTTGCTGATCGAGATCGCATCGGGATCGCCCAGCGCGGCTTCCGCCTGCGCGGTGGAGAAGCCGACCGACTGGTTGAACCCGCTGGCGGTGCGGGTCGTACGGAACAGGGTCGGCGGTGTTTCGATCACCTCGGGGCCCTGCGCCGGTTCCGGGGCACCGTCCGCCTCGGCCAGCGTCACCATGTGGACATAGGTGTAGACCGTGCCCTCGGGCAGCGCGCCCGGCTTGCATTCCGTGATGCCTGCGGGGCAGGCGACATAACTCACCAGCCTGCCAACCGCGCGATTGTTGGCGCTCAGAACCGTTTCGACCTGCGGACCCTGCGGACCGACGATCTTCGCGCCGAGTGTCGACAGGTCGAGATCGGCCCCGACCAGCGTGCGCGGGGCGACGACCGTCGGCGTTGGCGTAGGCGCAGGCTCGGGCTCGGGCGAGCCGCAGCCCGCCAGCGCGACGAGCGCCAACACGACGGGGCTGTGCTTCATGAAAGCGCTTCCTTGACCAGCCCGCTGGCCTTGCTCATGTCGAGGGTCGCGCCGTGGCGGCTCTTCAGTTCCCCCATCACGCGGCCCATGTCCTTCATGCCCTCGGCATCGAGATCGGCCTTGATCTGGGCGATGGCCGCGCGGGTCTCG
>JBFOLW010000058.1:0-9130 GCA_040830305.1 Erythrobacter sp. | reverse complement strand
CGAGCCGACCGTACCCGAAGTCGCCTTTTGCGGACGCTCCAACGTCGGCAAGAGCTCGCTGATCAACGCGCTGACCGGACGCAAGGCGATCGCGCGCGCCTCGGTGACGCCGGGCCGCACGCAGGAACTCAACTTCTTCGAGGTCGGCGACCCGACGCTGTTCCGCCTCGTCGACATGCCCGGATACGGCTTCGCCAAGGCGCCGGTGAAGGTGGTCGAGAAGTGGAAGAACCTCGTGAAGACCTACTTGCGCGGCCGCCCGGTGCTGGCCCGCACGCTGGTGCTGGTCGACGGGCGCCACGGCCCCAAGGATGTCGATCGCGAAATGATGAAGATGCTCGACGAGGCCGCTGTCGGTTACCGCGTCGTGCTGACCAAGGCCGACAAGATGAAGGCGAGCGAACTCGCCAAGGTGATCGAAGCCACCGAAGCCGAAGCGCGAAAACACGTCGCCGCCTATCCCGAAATCCACGTGACCAGCGCGGAAAAGGGCATGGGCATCGGCGAATTGCGCGCGGCGGTGCTGGGAGACGCGGGGGTTTAGGCCCGCCCCTTTGCGCGCCCTGCAAGCACTTCGCAAGTTAACGCTCTAATGAAATATTTCTCGATTACTTGATCTTGCGACGAACGGGCGTAGTATGTGCCCTGTCACAAGAGGGGTAATGCTGTGAAGATACTCATTCCTGTTGTCCCCGTTTTCGCCCTTGTCGCTGGATCGCCGGCGAATGCGATGGACGTCGATCCGGACGCCAAGGACACTATCGTTGTCAAAGGTACGGACAAGTCCGGCTACAATGTGGACGGCAAGCCGATCACCAATCCCGCAGAGCCGGGTTACGATCCCGACCTGATCGTCTGCCGGGAAGAGGATCGCACCGGTTCGCGCGCCAAGCGGCGGGAGGTGTGCCTTGCAAACCATGTCTGGCAGCGCGTCGCACGCGAAGGCAATGATTTCGCGCGCAAGATGGTGTCGGACCACGCCGGGTCCTAAAATACCGCTAGTCCGGGGTGCCCCGACTTAACTCGCAAACAGCATCGCGTCGTCGGCAAAGGCTTTCATTTCCAGCGCGTTGCCGCTGGGGTCGCGGAAGAACATCGTTGCCTGTTCGCCGGGCTGGCCCCTGAAGCGGATCGTCGGCTCTATCGCGAATTCGACGCCCGCAACCTGAAGCCGGTCGGCCAGCGCCTGCCAGTCCGCCATCGCCAGCACAATCCCGAAATGCGGCACCGGAACGCCGTGGCCGTCGACATGGTTGCTCGTGCGGTCGCCAGCCTCTCCGGGCGCGAGGTGGGCGACGATCTGGTGGCCGAAGAAGTCGAAATCGATCCACTCGTCCGACGAACGCCCCTCGGCACAGCCCATGACCTCGCCGTAGAAGCGGCGCGCGGCGGCGAGGTCGTCGACCGGGAAGGCGAGGTGGAAGGGGCGCAGGGTCATGGCGGCATGGCTATCATCGAAGCGGAACGCTGGGCAGTGGGAAAACCGCTTTCCTACAGGCCGGCGGATATGGAAGGAGACAGAGGCTGGCTCAAATCGCCCGGCTGGGCCTGGCGGGGCGACCCAAAATGCGCGTGATGTGTAACCCTGGTTGGAAACTATCCTGATAAAACAGGAGTTTGACATGTAGGATTTGCCGGACACCGGTGTCACCTTCTGTCACCCTGTCCGTTCAGCCTCGACACTGCCAAGCTGAACCTCTACCGCCGCCCCACGCAAGGTGGGATGCACGCATGAAACTGATCATCGGCAACAAGAACTACTCGAGCTGGAGCCTGCGCGGCTGGCTGGCGGTCAAGCAGTCGGGCCTTTCGTTCGAGGAGATCACCGTCCCGATGTTCGGCGAGGCGTGGAACGAGCTCAAGGCGAGCGACGGCGGCACGCAGCCCTCAAGCGGCAAGGTGCCGATCCTGTGGGACGACGAGGCGGTGGTGTGGGACAGCCTCGCGATCCTCGAATATCTCGGCGACAAGGTCGGGCGCGACCGCTTCTGGCCGAAGGATGATGTCGCGCGCGGCATGGCACGCTCGATGGTCGCCGAGATGCACTCGTCCTACCAGGCGCTGCGGAGCGAATGTCCGATGAACGTGCGCAGGCGCTTCGACGGGTTCGAGCCGAGCGAGGCGTGCAAGGCGGATATCCTGCGCATCCTCGGCCTGTGGGCCGAAGCGCGCAGCCGGTTCGGCAATGGCGGGCCCTTCCTGTTCGGCACGTTCGGCGCGGCGGATGTCTATTTCGCGCCCGTCGTGTCGCGCTTCATCAGCTATCAGATCGCGGTCCCCGGCTTCGCCGCCGCCTATATGCAGGCGGTGTGGGAGCACGAATGGATGCAGGCCTGGATCGAGGCATCGGAAAACGAAGAATGGGTCATAGAACAATACGAAACCATTGCCTGAGCGCCATCGCGGCGCTCGCCGCGCTAGTGCTGCCCGCGCAGGCGCAGGCCTGGGGCTTCTATGCGCATACGGTGACCGCCGATATCGCGCTTGAGAACGTGCGCCCCGAAACGCGCGCCGAGATCGAGCAGCTGCTGCGCGCCTCGCCGCAGCTTGGCACGCCCGAATGCGATCTTGCCAGCCTGCAGGATGCCAGCGTCTGGCCCGACTGCCTGCGCGGGCAATACTGGCGCTGGGGCTATACCTTCGCCTGGCACTACCAGACCGAGCCGATCACCGAGGAATACAGCGCGCGCAAGAACTGCTCCGGCCTCAATTGCGTGAGCGCGCAGGTGGAGCGCAACCAGCGCATCCTCGCCGACGAGAGCTTGCCCGATGCGGTGCGGCTGGAGGCGCTGGCCTTCCTGGTCCACTTCATCGGCGACATTCACATGCCGCTGCACTCGGGCGACCTTGCCGATCGCGGGGGCAATGATCGCAAGGCCGATTACGGCATCGTGCCCGGCCTCAACCTCCACTGGATCTGGGACGGTCCGCTGGCCGAACGCGCGATCAGCGAGGATCCGCCGATCGTGCGGCGCTATTCAGCCGAAGAGCGGGCCGCGCTGGCAGGCGGCAATGCCGCCGACTGGGGCCGCGAAAGCTGGGCGATCTCGCGCGACTTCATCTATCCGGAAGTCTTCGGCTGCGATCCGTGCGAAGGCGATTTGCCGAACGAAACCAGCCTTTCGCAGGAGCTGCTCGACCGCTCGATCCCCATCGCCCGTCGCCGCGTGCTGCAGGCGGGGCTGCGCATGGCGGAGTATCTCGACACGGCCTTTGAAGCCGGTCCGCTGATGGTCGAGGAGGACCGCCCATGAATGCTGTCCTCGATATCGCCAAGGCGCTGATCGCGGCGCCCAGCGTGACACCCGCGACCGGCGCTGTATTTGATGCGATGGAGGCAATGCTCGCCCCGCTCGGCTTCGAGGTGACGCGCTTCACGCGCGGCGAAGGGGAAGCAGGCTCGCCCGAGGCCCCGGTCGAGAACCTGTTCGCGATCCGCCGCGGACCTGCCGGATCGAAGCACTTCGCCTTTGCCGGTCACCTCGATGTTGTCCCTCCGGGCAGCGGCTGGGCGAGCGAGCCCTTCGAACCGGAGCAGCGCGGCGAGCTGCTCTACGGGCGCGGCGCGGTCGACATGAAGGGCTCGATCGCCTGCATGGTCGATGCGGTCGCCAATGTGCCGCAGGATGCCGGGACGATCAGCTTCATCATCACTGGGGACGAGGAAGGCCCCGCGCTCCACGGCACCCGCGCACTGATCGATTTCATGCGCGAACACGGCCACCAGCCCGACCTGTGCCTCGTCGGCGAGCCGACCAGCGTCAATCGCCTCGGCGACATGATGAAAATCGGACGGCGCGGTTCGGTCAATATCTGGCTCGAGGTCGAGGGCACGCAGGGCCACGTCGCCTATCCGCACATGGCGGACAACCCGATCCCCAAGCTCGTTGCCATGCTCGCCGAACTCGATGCGCTGGTGCTCGACGAGGGGACCGACTGGTTCCAGCCCTCCAATCTCGAGATCACCGATCTCGAAGTCGGCAACATGGCGCACAACGTCATCCCCGCGAAGGCAGAAGCACGCATTTCGATCCGCTTCAACGACCGGCATTCGGGCGCCTCGCTGTCGGAGAAGGTCGGCGCGATCGCCGAAAAGCATGGCGGGGTGGCCAAGCCGATCATCTCGGGCGAACCGTTCCTTACTCCGCCGGGCAAATTCAGCGACATCATCGCCGCCGCGGTAAAGACCGAGACGGGGATCGATCCCGAACCCTCCACCACCGGCGGCACCTCCGATGCCCGCTTCTTGCGCGCGGTGTGCCCGGTGATCGAATTCGGCCTGTGCAATGCGACCATGCACAAGCGCGATGAAGCTGTGGCCATCGAGGACCTTTCGACGCTAAGCCGTATTTATGCGCGGATTGCTCGCGACGCCTTGACTGCCTGATCTTTTCAATCAGTCATTGCGAGCGTAGCGAAGCAATCCAGGGAGGGGCGCTAGGCGCTCTGGATTGCCGCGGCGACTTTGTCGCCTCGCAATGACTTGGAAATGGGGAGCGCCGCATGTTGAAGACCTGGTTCAAAATTCCGCTGTGGCAGCGCGTTATCGCCGCGCTGGTGCTCGGTATTGTCGTTGGCTTCGCCTGGGGGCCGGGGGCAGAGAGCATCAAGATCATCGGCGATGTCTTCATCGCCTTCATCAAGATGCTGGTGGTCCCGCTGATCTTTTTCAGCCTGGTCGCGGGCGTCGCGGCGATCGGCGACTTGCGCAAGCTCGGAAATGTCGGCTGGCGCGCGTTGCTGCTGTTCGTCGTCACCGGGCAGGTGGCGGTGTGGCTGGGCCTCGGTCTCGGCACCGTATTCCAGCCGGGCATCGGGCTCGACACCAGCGCGATCGAGATGGGCGAAGTGCCCGAACCTACGGTCGCCAGCTGGCGCGACATGGTTATGAGCATGGTGCCGCAAAGCCCGGTGCAGGTTATGGCGGACGTCAACGTGCTGCCACTGATCATCTTCTCGCTGCTGATCGGCATCGGGATTCTGATGGCCAAGGAGGATGGCGCACCCGCGCAGCGCATCTTCGATTCGGGTGCGGTGGTCATGCAGAAGGTCACCATCGTGGTGATGGAATTGACCCCCTTCGGCGTGTTCGCGCTGATGGCCTGGGTGGCCGGCACGCTGGGCCTTCCCGCGCTGCTCGCACTCGGCCAGCTGGTCGCGCTGGTCTATGGCGGGTGCCTGCTGCTGATCCTGCTGATGTATGCGGGGATCGTGAAATTCATGGCAAGGCTGCCGGTGGTCGATTTCTTCCGCGGGATCGTCGATGCGATGGCGGTCGCCTATTCGACCGCCAGCTCCAACGCGACGCTGCCGGTGACGATGCGCTGCGTCGAGCGCAATCTGGGCGTCAGCCGCTCGGTCACCAGCTTCACCACATCGCTTGGCGCGACGATCAACATGGACGGGACCGCGATGTATCTCGGCCTCGCCACGCTGTTCGGCGCGCAGATCTTCGGGGTCGACCTCTCGACCGGCGACTATGTGACCATCGCGGTGCTCGCAACCGTCGGCTCGATCGGCGCGGCGGGCATTCCGGGCGCGGGGCTGATCATGATGGCGGCGATCTTCACCGCGGTCGAAGTGCCGCTGGAAACCATCGCCTTCGTCGCGGGAGTAGACCGGATCATGGACATGATGCGCACAGTCACCAACGTTACCGGCGATGCGACCGTGGCGACCACGGTGGGCGTGATGACCGACGAAATCGACACCGCCGCGATGGTCTCTGCGGACGATGTTTGATCAAACGATTCGGAAGAAGCCCCAACCGTCGGCCTTGCCTGACATGGACCGAGCGAGCTGGTCCAAGAAGAGTTCGATTTCCGTGATGGCCTCTGCGGTGGGAACCATGGAAACCTTGACGGTCACGTTCCATTCTTCACCCTCGGTCAACCAGACTTCGGGCGGTTAGCCTGCTTCCTTACTGAGCTTCGCAAAGGTGCGGGCACTTTCCTCGCTCGAGAAGACATGTTCGAAATCGACTTCGCGTGGGCCGCGCAAATCGCTTCCGGAATCCGCAATCTGCGCAAGGACGGTCCGGTTCTCTTCAAGCAGCTTCATCACCGCCCCTTGGGCTTCTCCAGCACTTTCTTCCGGTAGCTGCACAAATCCGCAACCTTGCAGCGCCAGCACTCGGGTGTGCGCGCCTTGCAGACATAGCGGCCGTGCAGGATCAGCCAGTGATGCGCGCCGAGCCTGAACGGCTGGGGCACGCGCTTTTCCAGCTTGGCCTCGACCTGTTCGGGGGTCTTGCCCTTGGCGAGGCCGGTGCGGTTGCCGACGCGCAGGATATGCGTGTCGACCGCGAAGGTCTCCTGCCCGAACCAGCAATTGAGCACGACATTGGCGGTCTTGCGGCCGACGCCGGGCAGCCGGACGAGATCCTCGCGCCTGTCGGGCACTTCGCCGCCATATTCGTCGACCAGCAGCTGGCTGAGCGCGATGACGTTCTTGGCCTTGGAGTTGAACAGGCCGATGGTCTTGATGTGCTCCTTCAGCCCCTCTTCGCCGAGCTCCAGCATCGCTCCCGGCGTTTCGACCTCGCGAAACAGCGCGCGGGTGGCCTTGTTCACGCCGACGTCGGTCGCCTGCGCACTCAGCGCGACGGCCACCACCAGCTGGTAGCAATTGCCGTATTCCAGCTCGGTCTCGGGCGAGGGGTTGTCTTCCGCCAGCCGCCGGAAGAACTCGAAAATCTGGTCTTTTGTCATATGATTGGGGTCATGCGTCGGGACTTACGCCTTCGATTTCCTCGAGTGCCTTCTTCATCGCCTCGCGCCGGCGCTGCATGGCATCGGAAAAAGCCGCCGCGACGATTCCGGTGGGCAGCGCCACCAGCAACACGCCGCCGATCGCCACCAGCATGCCGACCAGCCGCCCGGCGGTGGTGACCGGATAAACATCGCCATAGCCGACGGTGGTCAGTGTGATTACCGCCCACCACAGCGCGCGCGGGATCGAGCCGAAGGCCTTGGGCTGGAGCCCGCCCTCGATCCAATAAAGCCCCGCCGCGCCGAGCAGCACCAGCACGAAAGCCAGCGTGGCACAGACCAGCAGGTCGTAGCTGCGCTCGCGCAGCGCGGCGCCGATTTCGCGCATCGCCGCGGAAAAGCGGCTGAACTTGAGGATCGAGATAATCCGCAGCAGCCGGATGACACGCAGCACCGCGGCATTGGCGATGAAGAAGGGCGCCAGGCTGACGACCACCACCAGCAGGTCGATCAGCCCGATCGGCGAGATCATGAACCGCCAGCGCTTGCCCCAGTCGCTGCCCGGTCCCTCGCTCTCGGGTGCGGCATAGATGCGCGCGACGTATTCGATCAGGAAGATCGTCCCGAAGGTGAATTCGGCGACGAGGATCTCGCTCTGGTAGGGGATGCGGATCATCGGTTCGGTCGCCACGATCCCGACCGCCAGCGCGGCGAGGATGGTCCACACCACCAGTATGTTGAGCCCGGTCAGCTTGCCGTCGGGCCAGGCCCCGACATGCAATTGCTGGTGGAGGCGCGCGCGCATGGTCATGGCGTCAGATGCCCAGCACCCTGTCCATCGTATAGCGCCCGGCGTCGCGCCCGATCAGCCACTCGGCCGCGCGCACCGCGCCGCGTGCGAAGATGCTGCGATTCTCGGCGCTGTGGGCGAGGGTGATGCGTTCTTCCTCGCCGGCGAGGATCACGCTGTGTTCGCCCGCCACGGTTCCGCCGCGCAGGGCGGCGAAGCCGATCGCGCCCTCGGTGCGCGCGCCGGTGTGTCCATCGCGCCCGCGTTCCGAGTTTTGGGCCAGGTCGACCCCGCGACCCTGCGCCGCGGCTTCGCCGAGCAGCAGTGCCGTCCCGCTGGGCGCATCGACCTTGCGGCGATGGTGCATTTCGACGATCTCGATGTCCCAGTCCGGCCCCAGTCTGGAAGCGGCCTCGCGTACCAGGTGGGCGAGCAACGTCACGCCGAGCGAGGTATTGCCCGTCTGCAGCACCGGTACGGCGCGCGCGGCCTCGTCGATCGAGCTGTGGTGCTTGTCCTCGAGCCCGGTCGTGCCGATCACGATGGGAATTCCCGCGCCGATTGCGGCATGCAGGTTCGCACACAGCGCCGCCGGGGCGGAGAAATCGACCAGCACGTCGCTCTCATCGGCCAGAGCCGCCGCATCGCCGCCCTTGTCGATGCCACCCGCAAACGTGTGCCCGCCGGCGGCGATCACCTCGCCGAGCGCCTGGCCCATCGCGCCTTCGCTACCGATAATCCCGATCCGCGCCATTGGCTCTCCATGCTTGGGCTGGCCTACGACCGCATTTGACCTGCCCTGTTGCATCGCTACTTGAGGGCAATGGCCGATATACGCAACATCGTGATCCTGACCGGGGCGGGAATTTCCGCCGAAAGCGGCATCGATACCTTCCGCGATGCGGGCGGCTTGTGGGAACAGCACAGGGTCGAGGACGTCGCCACGCCCGAGGCCTTCGAGCGCGATCCGGACCTCGTGCTGCGCTTTTATGACATGCGCCGCGAGGCGATCCAGACCAAGCAACCCAATGCCGCGCACGAAGCGCTGGCGCGGCTGGACGAGGAATGGGCGAGGAAGCCGGGCCACGAACTGTTGATCGTGACCCAGAATGTCGACGATCTGCACGAGCGCGCAGGGGCGGGCCGCGTGCTGCATATGCACGGCACGCATCTCAACGCATGGTGTACCGCCTGCGACGTGCGCTCGCGCTGGACCGGCGCGCTGGCCCAGCGCCCGCCGTGCCCCGAATGCGGTGAAAGCGCGCTGCGGCCCGATGTCGTCTGGTTCGGTGAGATGCCCTACGAGATGGACCGCATCTATGGCGCGCTGCGCGCGGCGGATCTGTTTGTCAGCATCGGCACTTCGGGCGCGGTCTATCCCGCGGCGGGATTCGTGCAGGATGCGCGCAGCCTGCGCATCCGCACGCTCGAGCTCAATCTCGAAGCGAGCATGGGTTCGCGCTGGTTCCACGAATCGCGCCACGGCCCCGCGACCGAGGTCGTGCCGCAATGGGTCGACGAGCTGCTAGGCGGCTGAGCCGCAGGTCCGGCAGGCCGGATCCTTGGCGATGGTGAAGCTGCGCATGCCCGGCTTCAATCCGTCGAGCAAATGCACGCGGCCCCAGTCGGT
>JBFOLW010000057.1:0-5019 GCA_040830305.1 Erythrobacter sp. | reverse complement strand
GTTGCCCGCCGCAGCCTGCGCCTGCAGGTCGAGCCGCGCAAGCCGCTGTTCGGCCGCAGCCAGACGCTGGTCGATGCCGCCCTGTTGCTGCTCGACACGCTCGACCGCCTGCTGCGCCGCCTCGCTGGCGGTTGCGCTGGGTGTGGGCGTGGGTTCGGCAGTCGGTGCCGCGATCACTTGCGGGTCCTGCGCGGCAGCTGTCGTTTCGGGTTCGGCGCGATCCGCCATCGTGTAGACGGCATATCCGGCAACGGCCCCGCCCAGCAGAAAACTCGCAAGCACGGCGATGAGGACCGGCCTTGTTGAAGGGCCCTTGCGCCTGGTGCTTAGATAATCGTCCATCGAATTCCGTTCCGCGACCCCGTGGGCCGGTTTTCAGGCCCCTTCCGTATCATTGACCGGGGGTCTGGCACAAAGCTTGCGCCAAGGCCAGTAGCTCGCTTTCACCCGGCGCGTCTGCCGTATGGACGGATCGCCAGCCCGATCCCGCCATTTGCGCGACACGGGGTCCGATCACGGCCAGATCGATATTGGCGCGCTCCAGGCCAAGGCGGTCGAACTCGCCGGACAGCCGTGCCGCAGCGGCACCCGAATGCAGGGCCACGACCCCGCCTTTGCGCAGCAGGTTCACATCCGTGTCGGCGAGATGTTCCGCCACGGCACGATAGAGCACACGGGTTTCGACCTCGATGCCGAGCGGCAGGCGCAACGCCACCCGGTCCTCGCCGGCAAGCCGCAGCAGCCTGAGCTCCCGGTCGCCAAGTTCGTCGACGACACCCTGCAATCCGCCCCGGCCAGTTCGCCCGACAAGGAAGCCCGCGACACGCGCCGCATCGGCAGTGGCTTCGCCGACAGCGTGGACCGGCAAGCCGGTTAGCTGGTCGAGCTGCTTGCCGCCATGACGGAAGACATTCGCGCTGCCCGCGAGAATGCCGTCGAAATCCCCGGGGGACGGCACCTCCCATTCGACCGGCTCGATCGTGAACAGCGGCGCACCGCGCACCTCCAGCCCCATGTCCCGCGCGGTCTGCGCGCTGACCGACCAGCCCGGTTCGGGCCGGAACAGGAACAGCGGTTTCACGCGGATTGCCCGAAATGTGCCGTAACCTCGCGCGGTGCCCCGTCGAGCAGCGAGCTCGCCAGGTCGAGCGGCGCCTGTGCATCGTCGGCAGCGAATTCCGCGTCGCGCGAAATCCGCACCTTGCCATCGGGACTGAAGATCGCTGCCCTCAGCGAAATGCGGCTGCCCTTGCGGTACGACAGCGCAGCGATCGGACTGCTGCATGACCCGCCCAACCCTTCGAGCAGGCGGCGCTCGGCGAGAATTTCGGCGTGGCTCCCGGCATGGTCGACCGCGCCCAGCAAGTCGCGGACCCGGGCATCGTCGCTGCGACACTCGAGCCCGATCGCAGCCTGCGCAGGTGCGGGAAGCCACTCCTCGGGGTCGAGCCGGACACCGACCCCGTCCTCGCCCAGCCGGTCGAGGCCCGCCGAGGCGAGGAAAGTAGCATCGGCCTCGCCCGCTTCGAGTTTGCCCATGCGCGTCGCGACATTGCCGCGGATGCCGACGACCGTCAGGTCGGGCCGCAGGTGAAGCAATTGCGCCGCGCGCCGCGGCGCGCTTGTGCCGACACGGGCGCCGGCCGGGATCTCGCCGATGGACGCAGCGCCCAACAGTCTGTCGGCCTTGTCCGCACGCGGCAAGATCGCGCCGATGGCGATCTCCGCAGGCCGGATAGTCTCGACATCCTTCATCGAGTGCACCGCCGCATCGATCCGCCCCTCGACCAGCCAGTGATCCAGCTCGCGCGTCCACAGCGCCTTGCCGCCGATTTCGGCGAGCGGACGATCCTGGATCTTGTCGCCGCTGGCCACGACCGGGACCAGCTCGACCGCCGATTCGTCCCAGCCATGGGCTTTGCACAGCCGGCTGCGGGCCTCGTGAGCCTGCGCCATGGCAAGGGGTGAGCGGCGGGTTCCAAGGCGGAGAAGGGGCTGGTCGGGCATAGGTCGGCTTGCCCTAGCGACCCACTCCGCTAAGGGGAAGCGAGATGGCACTGGTTCTCGGCATCGAAAGCTCCTGCGACGAAACCGCGGTCGCGCTGGTCGATAGCCAGCGCCGTATCGTCGCGCAGCGTATCGCCTCGCAAGATGCGGAACACGCGCCTTTTGGCGGCGTAGTGCCCGAAATCGCTGCGCGCGCGCATGCCGAGCGGCTGGCGCCAATGATCGAAGGTGTGCTGGCCGATGCGGGTGTCGCCTTGACCGATTGCGACGCGATTGCCGCGACCGCGGGACCGGGCCTTATTGGCGGGGTCATGGTCGGACTGGTGAGCGCAAAGGCGCTGGCAATGGCGACCGACACGCCCTTGATCGCGATCAATCACCTCGAAGGCCACGCGTTGAGCCCGCGGCTCGCCGACGACAGGATCGAATTTCCCTACGCCTTGCTGCTAGTTTCCGGTGGGCATTGCCAGATCCTGCGTGTCGATGGAGTCGGCCAGTACCGCCGCCTGGCCACCACCATCGACGACGCGCTGGGCGAGGCATTCGACAAGACTGCCAAGATCCTCGGCCTCGGTTTCCCGGGAGGTCCCGCTGTCGAACGCACGGCTCTTGAAGGCGATGCTTCGGCGGTCCCCCTGCCCCGCCCCATGGTGGGCAGCGGCGAACCGCATTTCTCCTTTGCGGGGCTGAAGAGTGCGGTGCTGCGCGCGCATGAAAGCGGGAAATACGCCGTCGCCGATATCGCGGCGAGCTTCCAGCAGGCGGCGGTCGATTGCGTAACCGACCGGTTGCGCATTGCGCTCGTGGGCATGGACGATGTTCAAACTCTGGTGGTTGCCGGCGGTGTGGCGGCCAACATGGTCGTACGCACGGCGCTCGAGCAACTCGCCGCCGATCATGCCATGCGCTTCGCCGCGCCGCCGCCCAAGCTTTGCACCGATAACGCCGCGATGATCGCCTGGGCGGGGATCGAACGGCTCGGCCAGAATGACCCGCTCGATATTTCCGCGCGCCCGCGCTGGCCGCTCGATCCGGAGGCCGAACCGGTGCGCGGCGCAGGAGTAAAGGCATGAGTGCAGTCGGTGTTCTCGGAGCCGGTGCCTGGGGCACTGCGCTGGCGCAGATGCTCGCCAGCGACGGCCGCGATGTGCTGATCTGGGCCCGCGAAGAGGAACTGGTCGAAGAGATCAATTCCGCGCGCACCAATTCGCTGTTCCTACCCTCGGCCGCACTCGCCGATACAATCCGCGCGACCGGCGACCTCGCGGATATGGCGGAACTCGACACGCTGCTGGTGGTGACGCCCGCGCAGCATATGGGAAGCGTGCTCGAATCGATGCATTCGCATCCGCGCGACCTCGTTTTGTGCTCCAAAGGGATCGAGGCTGGCACCGGACGGCTGATGAACCATGTCGCGAAATCCGCTGCACCGGAAAGCGCGATCGCGGTGCTTTCCGGCCCGACCTTCGCGCATGAGGTGGCGGCTGGCCTCCCTACCGCGGTGACACTCGCTTGCGGGGATGGCGAGGTACAATGGGAGCGGCTCTCTCCCGTCATCGCGCGCCAGGCCTTCCGCCCCTATTATTCGGACGACGTGATCGGTGCGGAGATCGGCGGGTCGGTCAAGAACGTGCTCGCGATCGCGTGCGGCGTGGTCGATGGCCTCGGCCTCGGCCAGAACGCCCGCGCGGCGCTGATCGCGCGCGGCTATGCCGAGATGCTGCGCTTCGGCGAAGCACTGGGTGCGCGCGCCGAAACGCTGGCAGGCCTGTGCGGGCTTGGTGATCTGGTGCTGACCTGCTCCTCGACCTCGAGCCGCAATTTCTCGCTCGGCAAGGCGCTGGGCCAGGGACAGAAGGCCACGGAATTGATGGCCGATCGGCGGACGGTGGCCGAAGGTGCGCATACCGCACCGGTGCTGGTCGAACTCGCCGCGAGGCATGGTGTCGCCATGCCGATCGTGACCGCGGTTTACGGCCTGATCAAGGGCGATGACCCGCGCGAAGTGGTCTCCGAAGTGCTGTCGCGTCCGCTGCGCGCGGAACAGGGCAGCGCCGAGTGACAGCCGAAAAACCCGACGAGGACCTTTCCGCGCTGGCGAAAGGCGGCCGGCAGAATTTCTTCGGCTTCATCCTGCGGCTCGTCGCGCGCCTGCCGTTCCTGTTCATCGCAGGCCGCCTTTACGGCCCCGACGCGCTGGGGCGTTTCGCATCGGCGCTGGTCGTGGTCGAACTGGTCGCGCTAGTCTGCGCGATGGGTGAAAAGCGCGGTCTGGCACAGCGCCTATCCGAGGGGGAAGAGAGCCATCCTGCCAACCTCGTCTACGACGGAATGCTGCTGGCGTTGCTGTTTTCTGGGCTAGCGGCTGCGTTCTTCTGGTTCGTGCCGGCGCCCCTGTTCCCCAGCGGCGAATACACCGAGCTGGACCGTTTCGTGGTTCTCGCCATTCCGGCCTATGCGCTCACCGAGATCGTGCTAGCCGCGCAGGCCTATCGCTACGACATCGCGACGACGGTGCGCGCACGGGCGGTGGTAGAACCCTGGACCATCTCGATCATGGCCGGTGCGTTCTATTTCATACCCTCTGTCAGCGAATCCGGCCTAGCGATGGCTTACCTCGCCTCGATCTATGCAGGTCTTGCGACCGGGCTGTGGTCTTTCTTCCGCAGCTATGGTCCGCCCAGGGCATGGCGCCCCCATCCGATCTACATGGGCAGGATGACAGTGCGCGAATTGCCGCTCGCCACCGCCGATGCGATCGAGTGGGGCACGCGTCGCGTCGACATCTTCATCCTCGGCCTGTTCGCTGCGCCCGCGGCGGTCGGCGTCTACTACATCGCCCAACAGGTCGCCTCTCTGCCGCAGAAGCTCAAGACCAGTTTCGAGCCGATCCTCGGGCCGGTCATCACCAAGAATCTCAAGACCAAGAACTACGAGGCGATCGCCAAGCAGATCTGCCAGGTCGGGTTCTGGATCGTTGCCATGCAGGCCGGCATCGCGCTGGCGCTGGGC
>JBFOLW010000056.1:0-8760 GCA_040830305.1 Erythrobacter sp. | reverse complement strand
TTCCGCCGCCTCCATCGCCAGCTTCAGATCCTTGAGCATCAGCCCGCTGGCGAAGCCGCCCTGGTAATCCTTGTCCGCCGGGCTTTCGACGCCGACGCCGGGCATCGGCGTGTAGGCGTTCAAGGACCAGCAATAGCCCGAAGACTGGCTGGAAATCTCGTAGAACTTCTGCGGATCGAGGCCGAGCTTCTCGGCCATCTTCATGGCTTCGGCGGTGCCGATCATCGAAATGGCGAGCAGCATGTTGTTGCAGATCTTGGCGGTCTGGCCCGCGCCGGCATCGCCTGCGTGGATCACCGCCTTGCCCATCGCCTGTAACACCTCCTCGGCGCGCTTGAACGCCTTCTCGGTCCCGCCGACCATGAAGGTGAGCGTGCCGCCGTTGGCCGCCGCGATCCCGCCCGACACGGGCGCATCGACCATGTCATAGCCGGCGGCTTCGGCCTTTGTAGCCACCTCCTTGGCGGTGGTGACGTCGATCGTGGAGCAATCGAGCAGCACCGCGCCTGCGGGCGCCTTGCCGATGACGCTGCCCTCGTAGACCGATTTCACGATCGCGCCATTGGGGAGCATCGTTACCACGCCATCGACGCCCTGTACGGCTTCGGCCGCATCGGTGAAGGTTGCGCAGCCATTGTCCTTGGCCGTTGCGAGCGCCTCTTCCGACAGGTCGAAAGCATTTACCGAGTGTCCGGCCTTCACAAGATTGGCGGCCATCCCGCCGCCCATATTGCCGAGGCCGATGAACGCGATTTTCATTCTTAATGTCCTCTCTGCGGCTAGAAGCCGTCATTGGGTCGATCGACGAACCATCTAAGCAAGTTTGTAAGGAGGATCAGACCACCAACTATCAGACAAATATGGGTAAGAGCGATCCAGAATATCAGCGCGCTTAGGTCTCCGCCGTCATACTCCGGTTTCGCCAGAGCGACAAAGATGAGAGCGGCGATCTCGCAAACGACGAGCGCGAACCCGATCTTCGTCGATCCTCGCACCCTTACCTACCCTTCCACTTGCCCTCGCGCTTTTCGACGAAGGCGGCCATGCCTTCAGCCTTATCCTCGCTCGCGGCGAGGATCTGGAAGATGCGGCGTTCGATCACCAGGCCCTGGTCGAGGCTGGTCTCGAAGGCGGCGTTGACCATTTCCTTGTTCGCGATTGCGGCCATCGGCGGCATCGAAGCGATCTGCGCGGCGGCCTTCATGGCTTCGTCGAGCAGGCTGTCATGCGGCACCACGCGCGCGACGAGGTTGCTGCGCTCGGCTTCCTCGGCGCCCATCATGCGGCCCGTCAGGCACATTTCCATCGCCTTCGACTTGCCGACCGCCTTGGTCAGCCGCTGCGAGCCGCCCATGCCCGGGGCAACGCCGAGCTTGATTTCGGGCTGGCCGAACTTGGCGTTCTCGCTGGCGATGATAAAGTCGGCCATCATTGCAAGTTCGCACCCGCCGCCCAGCGCGAAACCGTTCACCGCGGCGATCCACGGCTTGCGGGTCTTCTTGACGATCTCGCTGGTCCAGGGCGCGAAGAAATCTTCCAGATAGAAGTCGGCCGCTGCCTTCTCGCTCATTTCCTTGATGTCGGCGCCTGCGGCGAAGGCCTTGTCGCCCGAACCGGTCAGCACCGCGCATAGCTGGCTGCTGTCGGCCTGATAGGCGGCGAAAGCCTCGATCAGTTCCTCGAGCACCTGGCTGTTGAGCGCATTGAGCGCCTTGGGACGATTGAGCGTGATCAGCGTAACCGCGTCACGCTGTTCGACGGTGATGGTTTCGAAGCTCATAGGGGTTTCCATTCCTCGTCTGCGGGAAGCGGGGCGAAGATGCTGTCGAGCAATTCCTCGCTCACGCCCTCTGGCGTTGCCGGATCCCATTTGGGGTCGTTGGTCTTGTCGACGATCACCGCGCGCACGCCCTCGGAAAAATCGGGGCGGGTCAGCACGCGGCTGGCGATGCGGTATTCCATGCGCATGTTGTCGGCGAAGCTGTCGAGCCCGGCGCTTGTCACAAGCTGGCGCAGCGCGACCTTGCAGGTCTGCGGGCTCTTGGTGCCTAGCGTGTCGCGCTCCTTCATCGCCCAGTCGTCGCCCTCGTCTGCCGCCTTTTCGAGGCTGGTGAGGATATCCTCGTAGCGGTCGGAGGCGAAGTGCTTGCGGATGAGGTCGGCATTGCCCTCGATCCGCGCCTTGGGCGGGGTGCCGACCATCTCGGACAGCACGCCCGGAATGCGGCCGGGCTTCTCGATGATCCGGGCCTTGGCGTCGGCGACCATCTCGCTCGGCAGGTAGTGCGTCGCGATCCCAGCCCACAGGCATTCGGCCCCGTCGAGCCGCGCGCCGGTCAGCGCGAGGAACTGGCCGAGCCGTCCGCCGAGCCGCGAAAGGTGCCAGCCCCCGCCGACGTCGGGGAACAGGCCGATCCCCGTTTCGGGCATGGCGAAACGCGTATTCTCGGTCGCGACGCGGTATTTGCAGGGCAAAGCGATGCCGACGCCGCCGCCCATGGTGATGCCGTCCATGAAAGCCACGATGGGCTTTGCATAGGTCATCATCTGGTGGTTCAACTGGTACTCGTCGTGGAAGAACTTGCGGCCGCTCTCGCCGCCATCGTTGAGCGCGGAATGGCGCAGGAGGTTGATGTCCCCGCCCGCGCAAAAGCCGCGGCCTTCCGCATGGTCGAGGATCACCGCCTCGATTGCGTCGTCCTCCGCCCATTCGCTCAGGGCCGCGCTTATCGCGTGGCACATGTCGAGTGTCAGCGCATGCAGCGCCTTGGGGCGATTGAGCGAGATATGACCCACCCCGCCGTGCGTGTGAATGTGAACCTGTTCGGTCATGCAGCTTTCCTGTGTTCGATCAGATCCCAACGGTTGCCCCAGGGATCGTTGAAGACCGCGACCGTGCCATAGGGCTCCTCGCGCGGTCCGTCGGTAAATTCGACGCCCCATGCCGTCATGCGGGCATGGTCGGCGGCAAAATCGTCGGAGGCGAGAAACCAGCCGACCCGCCCGCCGGTTTGACGCCCGATTGCCGCGCGTTGTTCCTCGTTCGCGGCGCGCGCCAGCAGCAGCCTACCGCCGTTCACCCCGGCCATGACTACCCAGCGCTTGCCGCCGCCGAGATCGGTGTCCTCTTCCAGCGCGAAGCCCAGGCCTTCACGGAAAAAGGCGATCGCCTCGTCGTAGTCGGGCACCAAGAGCGCGGTCATGGCGAGGCCGATCACTGCCGCAGCATCTCCCGGCCAACGATCATGCGCATCACCTGGTTGGTGCCCTCGAGGATCGAATGCACGCGCAGGTCGCGCCAGAATCGCTCGATCGGATATTCCTTGAGGTAGCCATAGCCGCCGAACAGCTGCAGCGCGTTGTTGACGACATTGCTGCCGCTGTCGGTCGCAAGGCGCTTGGCCATGGCGGAGAACTTGCTCTTGTCGGGCGCGTTGTCGGTGACCTTGGCCGCGGCGAGATAGAGCAGCGCGCGCGCCGCCTCGAGTTCGGTCGCCATGTCGGCGAGCATGAACTGCGTGTTCTGGAAATCGCCGATCGGCTGGCCGAACTGCTGGCGCTCCTTGGAGTAGTTGACCGCCTCGTCGAGACAGCGCTGCGCGCCGCCGAGCGAGCAGGCGCCGATGTTGAGCCGACCGCCATCGAGGCCCATCATCGCATAGCGGAAGCCGTCGCCTTCGGGGCCGACACGATTGGCCACGGGCACACGCGCGTCCTCGAAGATGAGCTGCGCGGTGGGCGAGGCGTTCCAGCCGAGCTTCTTCTCGGGCTTGCCGAAGGACAGGCCCGGCGTGTCCTTATCGATGACGAGGCAGGTGATGCCCTTGGTCTTGTGCTCGCCGGTGCGGACCATGGCGACATAGACATCGTTGAAGCCCGCACCCGAGATGAACTGCTTGGTGCCGTTGAGCACATAGTGGTCGCCATCGAGCTTGGCGCTGGTCTTCAGGCCTGCCGCATCCGAGCCGCTGCCCGGTTCGGTCAGCGCGTAGCTGGCGACCTTGTTCATCGTGACGAGGTCGGGGAGGTAACGGTCCTTGACGTCCTGCCCGCCGAACCGGTCGATCATCCACGCGGCCATGTTGTGGATCGAGATGAAGGCGCTGGTCGTGGGGCAGCCATAGGCCATGGCTTCCATGATCAGCGCGGCTTCGAGCCGGCCGAGGCCGATGCCGCCCGATTCCTCGCTGACGTAGATCGCGCCGAAGCCGAGCTCGGCGCTCTGCTTGATCACGTCGATCGGGAAGTGTGCCGTCTGGTCCCATTCGCCCGCATGCGGGGTGATGTTGTCGGCGGTGAAGCGCTGCGCCATTTCCTGGATCTGCAGCTGCTCTTCGGTGAGCTGGAATTGTCCTGCATTCGTAGTCATGAGGCGCGCTCTAGCGCCGCGCGTGACGCTAGGGAAGGGGCGCTGCGATCAATCGGCCAGGATTGCTTCGGCCTCGATCTCGACCTTCCATTCCTTGCGGCAGAGCCATGCCACGCCTGCCATTGTTGCGGCCGGGCTTGCCTCGCCGAAAAAACGCGCATGGACCGCGCCCACCGCATCCTGGTCCGCCGGGTCGGTCAGCAGCATGCGGGTGCGGACGACATCGCCCGCATTGCCGCCAAGTTCCTCGATCGCGCGCAGGATCAGGACGAAGCAGCGGGTCGCCTGCGCGGCGGCATCGCCTTGCGTGGTAGTGCCGTCGTCCTCGACCGGGCCGGTCCCGGCGACGATGATCCGGTTGCCATCGCGCACGGCGCGGGCAAAGCCGAACTGCTTCTCATAGGGGGAGCCGGTGAAGGCGCGGCGGCGCGTCACCCGCAGGTGATCTCGGTAATGATCATGGTCTCGTCGTAGCGCACATTCACGCGGTCGGTGCGGTAGTCCATCGTCCACGCCGAATTGGGCGGCCCCCAGCGAAGGATCGCGGCACCGCTTTCTCTGGTTATGGTTTCGCCGATCTCGTCATCGACCGACCTGCCGACGAATTCCTGCACGGCTTCGGCCTCGCACAGCCCGGAAGAGCGCCCCGATGCCCGGTCGGATGGCGCTTCGGCGCGCTCGGAATATCCCGCGCAGGCCGCCAGCGTCAGCGCCGGGAGGATGACCAGTAGGATACGCATGGAACTTGCTCCCTATTCGCACTTCTTGAGCGGCATGGGCTCGAACGGTTCTTCACCGGCTGCCGATGGCGTGAGCGTAGCCTTGTCTTCGGACAGCGTGAACCTGCGCGTCATCCGCCACTTCTCGCCCTCGCCTTCCATCGCCAGCGACACGACGATCGCCCGCGGGCTTTCGACCTCGATCCGCGTGATCTCGCCATAGGATTCGTAGAACTGCATGGCATCGGGGCGAATTTCGACCCGCAGGTCCGATGCCAGATCGCAGCTGCCTTCGACATGGTCCCACACGCCGAGAAAATCTGCCGGGACAGTCTCTGCCGTGACGGGCAAGGGCGGCCCGGCACCATCGCCGATCCCGCCACCGGGTTCGACGGGCATCATGGTTTCTGACGGATCAGGTTCGTCGGCCGGGTCGCCGCCGCCTGAACAGCCGGCGAGCAGCAGAGTGGCGGGCAGGGCGATGGAGAGGATCCGGTAGATTGTCATTCCTCTCCAACGCACTTGCCGCGTTTGCTATCCCATCGTCGGAATGACGAAGGCGTTCGAGCCATCGCCGCCGCCGTCGGGCCAGCGCTGGGTGACCTTCTTGGCCTTGGTCCAGAACTTGACGCCTTCCATACCGTACTGGTCGGTGTCGCCGAAGCCGCTGCGCTTCCAGCCGCCAAAGCTGTGATAGCTCACCGGAACGGGGATCGGCACGTTGATGCCGACCATGCCGGCATTCACGCGGTGCGCGAATTCGCGCGCGGCGTGGCCGTTGCGGGTGAAGATGGCAACGCCATTGCCATACTGGTGCTCGCTCGGCAGGCGCACGGCCTCCTCGAAATCATTGGCGCGCACGATCTGGAGCACGGGGCCGAAAATTTCTTCCTGGTAGCTTTCCATGTCGGTGGTGACGCGGTCGAGCAGCGTCGGGCCGACGAAGAAGCCGTTCTCATGGCCCTGCAGGCTGAAGCCGCGGCCGTCGATCACGACCTCGGCGCCTTCCTTCTCGGCGGTGTCGATCCACTGTTCGATCCGCGCCTTGTGCTCGGGCGTGACCACCGGGCCGTAATGCGCCTCGGGATCGTTCGAGACGCCGACGCGCAGGCCGTTGATCGCGGGGATCAGCTTCTCGCGCAGCTTGTCCGCGGTATCGTGGCCGACGGGGACCACGACCGGGAGCGCCATGCAACGCTCGCCCGCCGAGCCGAATGCGGCGCCGGCGAGGTCGTTGACCACCTGATCGAGATCGGCGTCGGGCATGACGATGCCGTGGTTCTTCGCGCCGCCCATTGCCTGGACGCGCTTACCCGCAGCGACGCCGCGCTTGTAGACGTAGTGCGCGATGTCCGACGAACCGACGAAGCTGACCGCGGCGATATCCTGATGGTCGAGGATCGCGTCGACCATTTCCTTGTCGCCATGGACGACCTGCAGCAGCCCTTCGGGCGCGCCCGCTTCGACGAACAGTTCGGCGAGGCGCACCGGCACGCTGGGATCGCGTTCGGACGGCTTGAGGATGAAGGCGTTGCCCACCGCGATGGCCATGCCGAACATCCACATCGGGATCATCGCGGGGAAGTTGAACGGGGTGATGCCCGCGCCGATGCCGAGCGGCTGGCGCATCGAATAGACATCGATGCCGGGGCCCGCACCCTGCGTATACTCGCCCTTCAGCGCCTGCGGGATGCCACAGGCGAATTCGATCACTTCGAGGCCGCGCTGCACGTCGCCATGCGCGTCGTCGACCACCTTGCCGTGCTCGCTCGCGAGCAGTTCGGCCAGCTCCTGCTTGTTGGCTTCGACGAGACGCTTGAACTCGAACATCACACGCGCACGCTTCTGCGGATTGGTCGCGGCCCATTCGGGCTGAACCTTCTTGGCCGCATCGACGGCCTTCTGGAGCAGCGCCGCATCGCCAAGGCCTACCTCGGCCTGGACCTCGCCCGTCGAGGGGTTCCAGATCTTGTGACTGCGTGATGCGGAGCCGCCTGCTCCGCCGACGATGAAGTGGTCAACCTGACGCATGATAGTTCCTCTCGTGTCTTGGCAACGGCCAATAGCCACGAGAGGTCCGAAATCAACCGGTTTCAGGTGAAACCGCTGCCGTGCGCGGCTAACCGATCGCCGCCATCCATTGCGCGCACAGGATCGCGCCATAGGTTCCCAGCGCATAGCCGAGCACCGCCAGCAGCACGCCGACCGGCGCGAGCGCCGGGTGGAAGGCCGCCGCGACGACCGGGGCCGAAGCCGCTCCGCCGACATTGGCCTTGCTGCCCACCGCGACGAAGAAGAACGGCGCCTTGATGATCTTGGCGACCACCAGCAGCAGGATCACGTGGAACAGCATCCAGATCGCGCCGATCGCCATGAAGGCGGGAGCATCGGCAATCTTGGTGATGTCCATGCGGGTGCCGATCACCGCCACCAGCAGGAAGATGAACAGCACGCCGAACTTGCTCGCGCCAACGCCCTCCAGCTCGCGGGCGCGGGTGAAGCTGGCGAGGAGGCCGGCGGTGGTCGAGATGACCACGACCCAGAAGAAGCTGCTCGCCAGCGTCGCTTCCTCGCCCTGCAGTTCGCCGAAGAAATTGCCCAGCCAGCCGCCGAGCAGGTGCGAGAGGCCGACCACGGCGAAGGCCACGCCGAACAGCAGCACGTAGTCATTGGCCTTGGCCACGCGTTCGATGCTCTCGGTATAATCGGCCATCGTATCGCGCAGTTTCGCGATCGAGGAACTGTCCGCGCCGAGCCATTTGTCGACCCGCTCGTGCGCGCCCGCGCCGTAGAGCAGGAAGATCATCCAGATTTCGGCGACGATGATGTCGACCGCGAGCAGCGCGGCAAAGCCTTCGAGCGGGTATCCGTAGATCTCGAGCATGGCGGTCTGGTTTGCCCCGCCGCCGATCCAGCTGCCGGCCAGCGTCGCCAGCCCGCGCCAGGCAGCGGAATCGCCCGACCCGATGATCGAAGGTTCGAACTGCGCGACGATCCACAACGCCAGCGGACCACCGATCACGATCCCGACCGTGGCGGTCAGGAACATGATGATCGCCTTGCTGCCGAGGCCGAGAATGCCCTTGATGTCGATCGAAAGCGTCATCAGGAACAGCGCGGCGGGCAGGAAATAGTCCTTCGCCACCGGCCACAGATTGCTTTCGGAGACATCGATCAGCCCGAAAGTCGTCATGAGGCTGGGTACGAGGTAGCAAACCAGGATGATCGGTGCGAAGACGTAAAAGCGCTGCCAGCCGGGCCGGTCGCGCGTCGCGAATACGAAGCCGAGTACGAGGGCCAGAAGCCCGAGAATAATCCTGTCGTCGCTGATCATCCGCCCGCGGCCCTGTCCGTTGTTGCTGTTTCGCGCCGGGCCTAGCGCGCCAGGGAGTGAATGCCAATCGGCGCGGCGGCGGTCGTGCACTGCCGAGCTCGGGCGGCACGACCGCCGGCCCACTGGGTTCCGGAGATCGCAACGCCCGTCGCGGATCCGCTGCCGCGGGGATGGTCGGGTTTCGTCAGGAAACAAGGCCGCGCAAGGCCTCGGGGCATTGACCTGCATCCCTCTTCGATCCAAGGGGCGGTCTGCACGGCAGGCGGGTGTAGCTCAATGGTAGAGCAGCAGCTTCCCAAGCTGACGACGAGGGTTCGATTCCCTTCACCCGCTCCAGC
>JBFOLW010000055.1:0-7416 GCA_040830305.1 Erythrobacter sp. | reverse complement strand
GTAGGAGCCCACCCGGTCGGGGGCCAGCCGCAGCCCCAGCTTGCCGCCCGGAGCGGGCCATTCGAGCCCCTTTTCGGCGGTCGGCAATCCTCCGCCAGCACAGGCGCCACCCCAGAGGATATCGGACAGCCCCGGCCCCGCCTCGGCCATCGCCGCATCGAAGCGCGCCTTTGCCGACAGCTGGCGCTCTGACGGCGTCAGGCCGCAATCGCGCGACCCTCCATCGACGCGCACCGGATCCCACCGCATGGTCACAGACGGCGCTAGCTGCGCACGTTCATAATCGGAGCGCAGCCGCTCGCCCGCATCGAACTGGCGGTCGGTCAGATGCCCCCGCGAATGCAGCCATGTGAGCGGACTTTCGGCAAGGTTCACGGCTACGCTGCGACGCCGGGGCGTGGCGGAACCCCTTCGACGGGGGCCTTCTTCGGTACGTTCGCGTTCGGCAAGCTTGCGCATCGTCAGCTTCTCCTTGACATGTGGAGAATTGCCTTGCGCATTCTCGGTTCGTGTAGGAAAGAGCAAAAAACCAAATCGGTTATTAGTGGGAGTGGCCGAGTGATCAACCGCATCCGCGACATTCGCAAGCAGAAGGGCTGGACGCTCGCCGACCTCGCAGAGGCTTGCGAACCGGCGACGACACCGCAAACCGTCGGCCGGCTCGAAACCGGCATGCGAAATCTTTCGCTCAAATGGATGGAGCGCATCGCTGCCGCGCTCGAGGTCGATCCCGAGATGCTCCTGCGCAGCGAGAAAGCGGAACATCCGCAAGTGGTCGCCACGCTGGCGAAAGACGGGCCGGAAGCCCTGCCCACCACGCGCGATGCACTGCTCGCGACCGACCTAGGCGGCGACGGTGTGCTGCTGGTGCTCGATATCGACTACCCCCATGGCGAATACCGCCCCGGCGACCAGCTCTGGCTGCGCCAGCTCGAGCCCGGCGAAGCTGGACGCGCGATCAACCGCGATGTGCTCGTGCCGAAAAAGGCCGGGAGATTCGCCTTCGGGCGGCTGATTGATCGGCAGGGCTCGCTGGTCGGCATCCTTCCCCCCGGCCATGGCGAGAAACAGCAAGTGGTCGACAATCCGGCTTGGATCGCGGTAGCCGAAATGCTGGTTCGCCGCCTGTGACGGCACCCAAGACCCGCCGCGTCCTGTCGCTATCGACGCTGTTTCCCAATGCGGCCCACCCGCGTTTCGGTGTCTTCGTCGCTAGGTCGCTCGAGGCGCTGCAGCGCGATACGCATTGGGGCGCGACCGTCGTCAATCCGATTGGCCTGCCACCGGTCGTTCTGGGGAGATACAGGCCGCTGGCGGCGGCTGCACGTGACAGCCACGAATTCGGAATGGACATCCACCGCCCGGTCTTCCGACTGCTTCCCAAGGTCGGAGGCCGCCTCAATCCCAAGCTGATCGCGAAAGCGGTTCTGCCGCATGTGCGTCGCTTGCATGCGGAGAGGCCCTTCGATCTCGTGGACGCGCAATTCTTTTACCCCGATGGCCCCGCCGCGATGATGATCGCGCGAGAGCTTGGCCTGCCGTTCTCGGTCAAGGCGCGCGGCGCCGACATCCATCACTGGGGAGCGCGTGCCTACGGCCGCGACGCGCTGCTCGAGACCGCGGACAAGGCAGCAGGAGTGCTGGCGGTGTGCGAGGCGCTGGCGGACGATATGGCAACGCTCGGCATGCAGCGCGAAGCTATCACCGTGCACTATACGGGGCTCGACCGCGACCTGTTCCGACCGCTCGACCATTCCGGCCTGCGCGCCCGATTGGCGGGCACGTTCGATATGCCGATCTCCAGAGACGACCTGCTGCTCGTGACGGTCGGCGCGCTCATCGAACGCAAGGGACAGGCGCTTGTCATCAAGGCGTTGGCAGACCTCCCCAAGGGACGGTTGCTGCTCGTCGGCAAGGGAGAAGACGAAGCGAGCCTGCGTGCACTCGCCCGCGAGGTCGGCGTTGCCGAGCGCGTGCATTTTCTCGGCAGCCTGGCGCCGTCGATGCTGCCGCCGATCCTGACTGCGGCCGATGCCATGGTCCTGCCTTCGGCCAGCGAGGGGCTCGCCAATGCCTGGATAGAGGCGCTCGCCTGTGGCACGCCCATCGTCATCACCGATGCCGGTGGCGCGCGCGAAGTCGTGACCTCTCCCGAAGCCGGCGTGATCGTGGCCCGCAACTGCCGCGCGATCCGCGAAGGAATCGAGCGGGTCGCCGACCGCCACCACTCGCCAGAAGCGGTAGCGGCGACGGTCGCGAACTTCAGTTGGGAGGCGAACGGGCGCGCGCTCGCCGAGCATTACGATCGGATTGTCGGCTAGCGGGTCACCCGTTCACGGGAGGCCTGACTACCGACTTCTGCAGGGTTTCAGACCAGGCCGCGCGCCTTCTTCTCCTGCTGGTCGGCAACCGTCTCGGTCGGGACGAAGCTGTCGCTGGTGACGCCGAGCCAGACGAGGATCGGCGCAGCCGAGTAGACCGAGCTGTAGGTGCCCACGAACAATCCCAGCGTGATTGCCGCGACCATGCCGAACAGGCTGGCAGGGCCGAACAGCAGCAACGGCAAGAGCGCGACAAGCAGCGTCAACGAGGTCATCACGGTCCGCGCAAGCGTTTCGTTGACCGAGAGGTCAAGCAGCGCGGGCAATTCCATCTTGCGGAATTTCTTCAGGTTTTCGCGGATACGGTCGTAAATGACGATCGTATCGTTGAGCGAATAGCCGATGATAGCGAGGATCGCCGCGATGATCTGCAGACTGAACTCGAGCTGGAACAGCGCGAACATGCCAAGCGTCAGGCTGACGTCGTGGAACAGGGCGAACAGCGCCCCCACCCCGAATTGCCATTCGAACCGGACCCAGATGTAGAGTGCGATCGCACCCATCGCCGCCAGCAAGGCGTATAGCGCGGTCTGGCGGAATTCGCCGGAGACCTTGCCCGAGACATTGTCGTTCCCGTCGAGCCGGAAATCGTTATATTCGGCCTGCAATGTGCGCACGATGTCGTTGGCCGCTTCCTGCGCCGCTTCCTTGTCGGCCGAGACCTCGTCGGGCAGGCGTACGCGGATCGAGACTTGGTTATCCTCGCCAAAGCGCTGGACCACCGGGCTGCCGTAACCGAGCGCTTCGACATCGCTACGCAGGTCGGCGATCGGGGCCTCGGCGCTTTGAGTGAAGGTCGCACGGACTTCGAGGCCACCGGCGAAGTCGACGCCGTAATTGAGGCCCTTGGTGAAAACGAGCGCCCAGCTCGCCGCGATCAGGAAGATGCTGATCGCGAAGAAGGGAATGCGCCATTTGAGAAACTTGATGTTGGTGTCGTCGGGGACGAGCTTGAGCAGTTTCATGGTCCCGTCTCCTTACAGCACGATGTCTTTGGGCTTGGTCTTGCGCAGGTAACCGGCGACCCACATCCGGGTCAGCGTGACCGCGGTGAAGACGCTGGTAAACAGACCGATGATCAGCACCACTGCAAACCCGCGCACCGGACCCGATCCGAACAGGAACAGCAGCACGCCCGCGATGAAGTTGGTGATGTTGGCATCGTAGATTGCGCGGCTCGCTTCGCTATAGCCGTTCTCGACCGCCGCGATAACCCGCCTTCCGCGCTTGCGCTCCTCGCGGATGCGCTCGTTGATCAGCACGTTGGCGTCGACCGCGGCACCGATAGTCAGCACGAAGCCGGCAATACCCGGTAGCGTCAGCGTGGTGTTGAGTGCCGCCATGATACCGAGCAGCATGGCCACGTTGATACCCAGCGCGGCGGTTGCGTAGACGCCGAACCGCCCATAGGTCGCGACCATCAGCACGATGACCATGATCGAGCCGACCGCCATGGCGAGCATGCCGCGCCGGATCGAATCAGCACCGAGATCGGGCCCGACGGTGCGCTCCTCAATCACCGCCAGATCGACCGGCAGTGCGCCAGAACGAAGCGAGATCGCCAGCTGGTTGGCTGTTTCGACCGAAAAGCCACCCGAAATCTGCGCCGATCCACCGCGGATCGGTTCGTTGATATTCGGCGCCGACAACACTTTGTCGTCGAGGATGATCGCAAACGGTTTACCGACATTCTCGGTTGTCAGCTTGGCGAACCGGCGCCCGCCGTCTGTGTCGAACTGGATATTGACCACCGGCTCATTGGTCTGCGCATCGAAGCTTTGCTGTGCGCCGGTAAGATTGTCGCCGCGGATCCCACCCAGGCGACGAACGGCGAGCGAACTGCCCGCGAAATCGCTGGTTTCGGCATAGGGAAAGATTTCCGAGCCCGGAGGAGCCAGCCCTTGCTGCACGTCCGACGGAAGCGCGTTCTGATCGACGAGCTTGAATTCGAGCTTCGCTGTCTGTCCGAGCAATGCCTTGAGCTGGTCGGGATCCTGCAGGCCGGGGACCTGAACGACGATACGGGTCTCACCCTGGCGGATAATCGTCGGCTCGCGCGTGCCCAGTTCGTCGATACGCTTGCGCACGACTTCGGTCGCGCTTTCCATCGCGTCGCTGACCGCCTGATCGATGCCCTCCGACGTCGGCGTGAGGATCATCCGGTTGCCGTCTTCCACGGTCAGATCCCATTCGCGCACGAGGCCGGTGCCGTTGATCGAGGGGAGCAGTAATTCACGCGCCCGGTCGAGCTGGCTCGGGTCGTCGAGGATGAAGCTCAACCGCCCGTCGCGCGTCGACACGTCGCCGATGCGGATACGCGGTTCGGCGCGACGCATGGTGTTGCGCACGTTCTCTTCCATGTTCTCGAGCCGTTGCGCCGCGACCTGCCTCGCATCGGCCTCGAGCAGGATGTGGCTGCCTCCGGCAAGGTCGAGACCGAGGTTGACCATGGGTTCGGGCAGCGCATCGGGCCAGCGCACGCTGGTCGCCGAAAGCAGCGACGGCAGGGCGGCGAATACGCACAGGCCGGTGATCAGCCAGAGCCAGACCTTACGCCAGGTAGGGAAATCGAGCATGGAAGGTAGCGCCCCTGGCCTAGTCGTTTGCGGCGGGTTTGCCGCGCGAGGACAGCACTTCGCCGATGGTGTTGCGAACGGCCTTAACCGTCATGCCTTTGGCGAGCTCGACGTGGACGAAATGTTCTTCGACCTTGGTGATCTTGCCGACCAGACCGCCCGCCGTGACCACTTCATCGCCCTTGTTGAGACCGGCCACGCGTTCACGGTGCTGCTTCTGCTGGCGCATTTGCGGACGCAGGATGAGGAACCACAGGATCAGCAACATGCCCAGCGGCAGCACCCAGCCCGTCCATGCGGGCGGCTCGGCTGCGGCGCTTCCGGCGGCGGCGAGGAGATCGATCATCTTTCGGAATACCTGTCAGAGAAGTGTGTGTCTGTGGAGCCCGCAAGTGGGAGGTGCCAGGCGCCGGTTCAAGCGGCTCGCGCGCTCCCTCGTGCGAAAGTGCGGGGGCGGTTAGCAGCAATGCGCAGTCGGGGCAACGAATTGCCTGCGAACTGTGCTTGCCATGCACAGACTCGCCCCCTATAGGGCCGCCTCCACTGGTTTCGGGATGTAGCGCAGCCTGGTAGCGCACCATACTGGGGGTGTGGGGGTCGCTGGTTCGAATCCAGTCATCCCGACCAGTGGTTTCCCTTATTTAAGATTGTTGCCTTACAACGCCGTCCACCGCGACAGGCGCGGCGGAGGCATGCCCGAACGAGGTTGCCCTGCCCTGCGACAGTTCAGGGGCCGAGCGAACTGGGAATCCTAACGCAAGGTAAATTTCCGCAAACGCGGAATGCGTAAAAATACGTACTCCGATAATCATTCGATAACCATGTCCCCGTAATACTAAGGGCATGGAACACGCACCATTCCGTCTCGCCGCCGCTACGCTGGCCTTGGCTGCTGCCCTCGCGGCAGGTGCTGCGCATGCCGATGGCGTGAGCGCCGGGACGCTGATCGAGAACACCGCAAGCGCCACTTATGACGACGGAAGCGGCTCGGTCACGATCCCTTCGAATACCGTCACGGTAAAGGTCGACGAACTTCTCGACGTGACCGTTACGTCGCTCGATTCGGGCCCGCTTTCGACCGGACCTGGATCCGCAGTGCTCACCTTCGAGGTGACCAATGCGGGCAATGGCCCCGAAGCCTACACGCTGACAGCCAATCCGGCGGTCGCGGGCAACGATTTCGACAGTACCATCGACGGCATTGCAGTCGATACGAATAACAACGGCGTATATGATCCCGGCGTCGACGAGGTGCTGACCGGTCCCGAGACGACCGACGTTCTTGCCGCCGACGATAGCCTGACCGTGTTTGTGCTGGTGACCGTGCCGACAACTGCCGGGGATACCGACACCAGCGATGTCGAGTTGCTCGCTGCGGCAGTAACCGGGACCGGTTCGCCGGGGACGACCTTCGCCGGTGAAGGTGTTGATGGTGCCGATGCAATCGTCGGCGCCACCGGAGCCGCCACCAGCGCCACCGGTTCGCTGCTAGTCGGGATCACCGACGTCGACCTGACCAAGTCGGCCAGCGTGGTCGATCCCTTTGGCGGCAGCGGGATCGTCCCGGGCGCCACCATCACCTACACGATCGTGGCCGACGTCCGCGGCAGCGGCTCGGTCGACGACCTCGTCGTCACCGACGCGGCCCCCGCCGACACGACCTATGTCACCGGGTCTTTGAGGCTCGACGGAGCCCCGCTGACCGACGCGGGCGATACCGACCAGGGATCTGCCGACGCGACGGGAATTTCCGTGGACCTAGGCACCGTTGCTGGTGGCACCAGCCACTCCGTTTCCTTCGATGTTACTATCGACTGATTGTCAGGAAGATATCTCAAAGGTTTGTAAGATGGATATTTTCAAGTTCCTATTCGCACCAATCCTGGCCGCAGCCATGGCGACCGGTCCGGTATCCGCACAAGATCAGTCGGTGGCGCTTTCGGGCGACGTCATGTTGGAAAAGGCGACGGTCGGTTCCGACGGAAGCACGACCACCGAACTGGTCGAACCAACGACAATCGTGCCTGGCGACCGCCTGGTCTTTGGCACCGATTACACCAATACGAGCAGCGAAACCGTAGAGAACTTCGTCGTCACCAATCCGCTTCCGGAAGCGGTCCGGCTCGCGCCCGATGCGCCAGCCGACCTGACCGTATCAGTGGACGGCGGCGCGACCTGGGGCACGCTCTCCGGGCTTTCGATCCCGGTCGAAGGTGAAACGCCCCGTCCCGCCGAACATGCCGACGTAACCCATGTCCGCTGGACGCTCGCCACGGTCGCGGCCGGCGCAAGCGGACGGGTCGAGTATCCAGCCATCATCCGCTGATCCGCGGAAGATATCCGCCAGGTCTTGCGGGCGGGAGGGGAAGCGCAGGACACAAAAATAGGAAGAGTACCATGAAACGCACCAAGCAATTGCTGGGTGCAGTGAGCAGCTCTGCGCTCATTGCCCTCGGCGC
>JBFOLW010000054.1:0-2604 GCA_040830305.1 Erythrobacter sp. | reverse complement strand
TGTCGCTGACCTTGCGGCTTAGCGCGAGTAGAACTCGACCACGAGGTTCGGTTCCATGGTGACCGGGTAGGGCACTTCGTCGAGCTTCGGCACGCGGGTGAAGGTCACCTTGTCGTTGCCGTCGGGAGCGACATAGTCGGGAATGTCGCGCTCGGGCAGGCTCTGTGCTTCGATGACCAGGGCCATTTCCTGCGCTTTCTTGCCCAGCGAGACCACGTCGCCGACGCGGACGCGCGCCGAAGCGATGTTGGTCTTCACGCCGTTGAGGTAGATGTGGCCGTGGCTCACGATCTGGCGCGCGGCGAAGATGGTCGGCGCGAACTTGGCGCGGTAGACAACCATGTCGAGACGCTGTTCGAGCAGGCCGATCAGGTTCTGGCCGGTGTCGCCCTTCATGGCCGACGCTTCCTTGTAGGTGCGCTTGAACTGCTTCTCGGTGACGTCGCCGTAGTAGCCCTTGAGCTTCTGCTTGGCGCGCAGCTGCAGGCCGAAGTCGCTCATCTTGCTCTTGCGGCGCTGGCCGTGCTGGCCGGGGCCGTAGGAGCGCTTGTTGACCGGGGAATTCGGGCGACCCCAGATGTTCTCGCCCATCCGGCGGTCGAGCTTGTACTTGGCGCGGGTGCGCTTCGTCATAGGTATTTCCTTCAATTTGCTGGGCCACCCCATCGGTGACCATCCAACCCGGCATCGCACCGCTGGAATGTGTTCCAGCGCGGCATCCGCTTCACCGGGGTGCGGAGCCAATTCGCGAAGGCGCGCTCCTAGCAATATTGTGCAGCGCGTCAAGCCGTAAGATAGGCGCTCGACAAGCGGCTTCAAGCGCGGCAGGGCGCTCATCCATGAGCGACGATTTCAAACTGCCCGAAAACTGCACCAGCATGGCCGAAGTGCGACTGGGCGTGGATACCACCGACCGCGAACTGATGGAATTGCTCGACCGCCGCTTCGGCTACATGCGCGCCGCCGCCCGTATCAAGACCGATCGCAACGTCGTGCGCGACGAAGGACGCAAGAAGGAGGTTATCGAGAACGCCCGCGCCGATGCAAGAGAGCGCGGTCTTCCGGCAGAAAAAATCGCGCAAATCTGGGATGATCTGGTCGAAACCTCGATCGCCTATGAACTGGTCGAGTGGGACCGGATCAGGGCTTAGGTTCGCGCTGGAGCGAGGAAAGCACCCCGCGCAGCGTGCGGATTTCGAGGTGGTTCCAGCCCGGCTTGGTCAGGACCCCGCGCAGCGTGCGGCGGGTTGCTTCCGCGCGCGCCTCGGGGCGGAAATAGCCCTTCGGCTCGAGCATGGTTTCGAGATGCGCGATCAGTCCGTCGAGGTCTTGCTGCGGGGCCGGAGGCAGCAGCTCTTCCTGCGTCGGCTGCACCAGTTCTTCGTGCTTCGACCATTCATAGGCGCAAAGGATCACCGCCTGGGCGAGGTTGAGCGAACCGAATTCGGGATTGATCGGGACGGTGAGGATCGCGCGCGCAAGCGCTACGTCCTCGGTCTCCAGCCCCGACCGTTCGGGACCGAACAGAATCGCGCTGCGTCCCTGCGCGCCGGCGATTTCGCGGCTTGCTTCTTCGGGCGTGACCACCGGCTTCGTTACGCCGCGCTTGCGGACAGTCGTGGCATAGACATGCGCGCAATCCGCGACAGCCTCGGCGGTGGTGGAATAGACCCGCGCTTGTTCGAGCACGACATCCGCACCCGAAGCCGCCGGTCCGGCCGAAGGATTGGGCCAGCCGTCGCGCGGATCGACCAGACGCATTTCGGTCAGGCCGAAATTGAGCATCGCACGCGCTGCCTTGCCGATGTTCTCGCCCAGTTGCGGTCGGACCAGCACCACGACCGGCTTTCGGATATCAGCCTCGCTCATTGTACGCGGCTTCCTGCACCGTGCTGGCGAATTCCTCGAAATCGCGGGCCTCGCTGAAATCGCGATAGACGCTCGCGAAGCGGATATAGGCGACGCTGTCGAGGCCCTTCAAATCGTCCATCACCATCTCGCCGATGCGCTGTGCCTGGACTTCGGCTTCGCCTGCCGTTTCGACCTGGCGCTGGATACCCGAGACCAGCTGGTCGATGCGCTCCTGAGGCACGTCGCGTTTGCGGCACGCAAGCGAGATCGACTGTTCGAGCTTGCTCCGATCGAAGGGCTGGCGACGATCGCCGGATTTCACCACGGTCACTTCGCGCAATTGCACGCGTTCGAAGGTGGTGAAGCGTGCACCGCAGCTCGAACACTGGCGCCGGCGGCGGATCGAGGTCGAATCCTCGGTCGGACGACTGTCCTTTACCTGGCTGTCGTCATGGGCGCAGAAGGGACAGCGCATTTACGGTCGGAGGCGTTTGTAGAGCATGAAGCCCGCGCCGGCGACGAGCCCGATGGGCCAGGTCACCACCGGCAGGATGCCTGCAGCAATTGCGCCAACCGCGGCGCCTGTCAGGACGGGCTTGGTCGATGGGTGGTTGAGGCCCTGCTTGGCCATGCCCTTGATTTCCTGACCGGCGTCGGAAACCAGGTCGTGATCCTGGTGCTGCGGGTCTCTGTCATCCATCATCTGTCTCCTCAGCGGCCGGGGTAGACGGGAAAGGCGGCGCAGAGTTCGGC
>JBFOLW010000053.1:0-7535 GCA_040830305.1 Erythrobacter sp. | reverse complement strand
CGAGAACCACGTCGCGAAACCCAGCAGCACCCAGAGCCAGACGTCGATGATGAACAGCGTATCGCCGTAAAACCAGCGGCTCGAGAACGGCTCGAGCAGGCGGATGCCGTAGACGTTGAGCCAGTCGAGCGCCGGGTGCGTCAGGCAGGCAATGAAGCTGAGCAGGTAGAGCCATTTGAAACTGACCGGAAAGCGCCCCGCAGGCCGTGTCCCGCGCTTCGCCTGCCAGCGATCGAAGCCGTAGAGCAGCCCCGCCAGAACCAGCGGCAGCAGCAGCCACGCGATCGGCCCATGCGTGATGCCGCGGCGGAAACCGAGATGCTCGACCCCGTCGAGCCAGAAGAAACATGCGGCGTCGACATCGGGCAGGTTCGCGCCGATCACCAGCGCAGGCATGGCCAGCCCGGTCTTCCGCTTCAGCCCCGCCTGTCCGATCAGCGCCCCGACGAGGCTGTGCGTCAGATTATCCATCGCTGCCGAGCCTTACCGTCCGGTACGCAAAAGGAAAGGGCGGCAAACTCGCGCCCGCCGCCCCATTTCTTGTTTGCGTCGAGGGCCTAGCCGCCGAAGGTCTCGCCCCGGCGCGCCGCGGTGAATTCACGGCGGTCGAGCCAGCTGTCGCCGTCGAAATCGTAATAGAAGAAGCTGTCGGCCGCCTTGTTGATCGTCTCGGCCTTCAGTTCGGGTTCGCCCTGGTCGTTGAGCGCCTCGTTCTGCGGATTGAGCGGGATCGCCCAGATCGCATATTCGGCGACCGACAGGCGGTTGTCGTCATTGCGGTCGAGATAGCCCCAGGTCATGTTCTGGCGCGCACGCATGTTGGTGACCGCATCGCGGGGCTGCGAGGCGGCCGCGGCTTCCTCGCGGTCGTCATCGGACATGTCCGCGCTATCCACTGCGCTACCGTCCGGTTCGGCCTGTTCGGCGACGATCTCGTCGCGATAGGTGCCGTACTCGCTGCGGAAATCGGTCTCGACGAACGTGTCGCGGCGCGTCGCTGCATCGTCGGACAACGTGTAGTCGCGCGTCATCGGGTCGTATTCGGCGGCATCATTGGTCTCGGCATCCGCCAGCGCGTTCTCGGCGGCGGGTTCCTCCGCCTCGCCGCCGCAGGCGGCCAGCGCGAGCGTGAAGGCGGAGGCGAGCGCGGTCGTCTTGAAATTCGTCATGGCTACTCCTTGCCTGTCTGTGCGCCCCGCGGGTTGCGGGGGTTCAGACAGACAACGGAGCAGGCGGGCGATCGGTCCGAAACGACCGGAAGCTTGCGGTCAGACCGGGTCCTGCGCGGTGCCGTCTACCGTCCAGGTCTGCCCCTTGCCGAGCAGCTTCGCGAGGTTGGCTTCCTTGCCTTCGCTCGCCCGCTCGCGCTCGGCAATCACCGCCTCCTCGAAGGTCGGGCGCGGATCGTCGTAGAGCACGCCCAGCGCCATCGGGAACGGGCCGAAGGGCATCTCGACCAGCATATGCGCGATCGAGCGGTTGGTGACGTCGTGGACGATCACGCCCGCTCCTTCCCAGTCGCCGTCGGTCACATCGACCACCTCGAGGCTCAGGGTCTCACGGTTGAGCGCGATCCCCTTGCTGTCCTTGGCAAACAGCATCGGCTGGCCGTTCTCGAGCCAGAGCTGCTGGTCCTCCGCCCCCTTGGGCGCAGCGAAATCGTTAAACACGTCCTTGTTGTAGACGATGCAGTTCTGGAAGATTTCGATAAAGGCCGCGCCCTGGTGCGCATGCGCTGCCTTGAGCACGTCGGGCAGGTTCTTCGACACGTCGAACCCGCGCCCGACGAAGCGCGCACCCGCACCCAGCGCGAAAGCGGCGGGGCGAGCGGGATGGTCGTAGCTGCCGATCGGTGTCGAGGGCGACTTGGTGCCCTCGCGGCTGGTCGGCGAGGCCTGACCCTTGGTGAGGCCGTAGATCTCATTGTTGAATAGCATGATCTGCATGTTCACATTGCGTCGAAGAACATGCATCAAGTGGTTGCCGCCGATGGACAATCCATCGCCATCGCCGGTCACCAGCCAGATATCGAGGTCGGGATTGGCAAGCTTCGCGCCGGTCGCGAAGGCGGGCGCGCGGCCGTGGATCGTGTGGAAGCCGTAGCTCTCGATATAGTAGGGGAAGCGGCTCGAACAGCCGATGCCCGAGATGAATACGGTGTTCTTCGGGTCCGCCCCCAGCTGCGGCAGCGTACGCTGCACCGCCTTGAGGATCGCATAATCGCCGCACCCCGGGCACCAGCGGACCTCCTGGTCGCTTTCCCAGTCCTTCAGCGTGGTTTCAATGTTAGCTGGTGCGTTCATTGTAGCTCGCTCCTGAATTAACTGCTGACTTCACCAAGAGGACGAATGTTAAGGTACCAAGCAACGCACCTGCCGCAGCCAGAAGAAAAGGACTGGTCATAACGATCCCGCCGATGGCAAAACCAACTACGAGTACCAGCAAAAGGGTTATTTGCTTTGGAAGTCGTGTCATGTGCTGTCGATACGCCACAGCATTGTCCTGATCTGACCTCACGACCTCATCAAACCATCGTCTGAAAGAGCCTCGGAGGGCGACTGAAATTATTGCCGAGGTGGCGAACGAGGCGGTGGTAGCAAACGTGACGCCGCCACCTAGCTTCGTTACGGCCAACGCTGCAAACAAGCCCGAGAAAAGAACGCTGAGGGTCATAGTCTCGATTTTGCGAGTATGATCCATTTTCAGGCCTCAGTGCTCGGAAGCTGCTGGTCATTGGCCGGAACCTGTCCGCCCTCATTGCCGGCCACGCCATCGAAATATTTGCCGATCGCCTCTTCGAGTTCGGCGATCTGGAACGGCTGGCCGCTGGTCTTGGTCAGCGGTTCGGCGTCGACGAGGAACTGGTCGCGCAGCACGGTCTTGAACTGGCCGGTGTTCATTTCGGGCACCAGCACATGATCGAAGCCCTTGAGCAGGTCGCCGAGGTTGGCGGGCAGCGGCCAGATGTGGCGCACGTGGATGTGGCTGACGTCGAGCCCCTTGCGGCGCGCATTGTCGACCGCGCGGTGGATCGGTCCGAAGGTCGAACCCCAGCCGACCACCGCGAGCCTGCCCGAGCTGTTGCCGAGGCAGACCTGCTGGTCGGGCACAGCAATACCCTCGACCTTGTTCTTGCGCGCATCGGTCATGCGCTGGTGGTTGTCGGGCGAATAGTCGATATTGCCGGTCAGCTCGTGTTTCTCGATCCCGCCGATGCGGTGCATCAGTCCCGGCGTGCCGGGCTTGACCCAGGGCCGCGCGCCCTTGGCGTCGCGCTTGTAGGGCAGGAAGTTCTCACCATCATTGGGCTGGTCGAGGAACTTCGCCGGGAACGGGGTGAAGTCGGCCGGGTTCGGCACCTTCCACGGTTCGGCCGCATTGGCGATATAGCCGTCGGTCAGCAGCATGACCGGGGTCATGTACTCGACCGCAATGCGGCACGCCTCGATCGCCACTTCGAAGGCATCGGAGGGACTGCTTGCGGCGATCACCGGCATCGGCGCATCGCCATTGCGGCCATAGACCGCCTGGTAGAGGTCGCTCTGCTCGGTCTTGGTCGGCAGGCCGGTCGACGGGCCGCCGCGCTGCGAATTGACGATCACCAGCGGCAGTTCGGTCATGATGCCGAGGCCGATGGCTTCGGTCTTGAGCGCGATCCCCGGACCCGACGAACTGGTCACGCCCAGCTGCCCCGCATAGCTCGCACCGATGGCGGCGCAGATCGCGGCGATCTCGTCTTCCGCCTGGAAGGTGGTGACGCCGAATTCCTTGAGCCGTGCAAGGTGGTGCAGGATCGCCGAGGCCGGGGTGATCGGGTAGCCGCCGAAGAACATCGGCAGCTCGGCCAGCTGCGCGCCCGCGACCAGTCCGAGGCTAACCGCCTCGGCACCCGTGACGGTGCGATAGAGCCCCGGCGCACTCGGCACCGGATCGACATGGAGCTGCTTGAGCGGGCCGGCCAGTTCCGCAGTCTCGCCATAGGCGTGGCCCGCATCGAGCGCGGCGATATTGGCATCAGCAATATCGGGCTTGGACTTGAACTTCTGCTTGAGCCAGTCGTGGATCGGATCGCGCGCGCGGTCGAACATCCACAGCGCAAGGCCGAGCGTCCACATGTTCTTCGAGCGCAGCGCGTCCTTGTTGCCGAGGCCGAAGGGCTTCACCGCCTCGATCGTCTTCTCGCTGATGTCGAATGCCAGCACGTCGAACTTGGCGAGGCTGCCGTCCTCGAGCGGGTTGGCGTCGTATTTCGCTTTGTCGAGGTTGCGCTTGGTAAAGGCGCCCGTGTCGGCGATGATCAGCCCGCCGGGCTTCAGCGCGGAAAGGTTCACCTTGAGCGCCGCCGGGTTCATCGCGACCAGCACGTCGGGCGCGTCGCCGGCGGTGTTGATCTCGCGGCTGCCGAAATTGATCTGGAAGGCTGAGACGCCGAACAGCGTGCCCTGCGGTGCGCGGATCTCGGCCGGAAAATCGGGGAAGGTCGCCAGGTCATTGCCCGCCAGCGCGGTCGACAGCGTGAACTGGCCGCCGGTAAGCTGCATCCCGTCGCCGGAGTCGCCGGCGAAGCGTACCACGACGCTTTCGGGGGAAGCGGGGAGGCCGTTCTCAGGCGCGGTGGCGGCTGTTGCCATCCGTGAATTCCTTGTCTGCACCGTCTCTCACGGCGCCGTTTCCAATGGGAAGCGCGACGTAGGCCGCGCCCCATCCTCTCGCAATGAAGTTTCTCTGCTAGGCCAAAAAAGCAGCATGGAAAAGCGCCGTGAACGCGCTAAGTCCCAAAAAGAAACGTAAGAAGGGAGAGACCGGAATGGCCGATACCGAACATTTTGTTCGCGACGATGTACGCGGCTTCCTCGACATGCTCGAAGCCATGGGCGGCAAGGGCGTGGAGGAAGTGGGCGCCGAAGAGGGTCGCCAGCAGATGCGCGCGATGGGCGCGGTGGCCGAGGCCGAACCGCGCAGGATGGCGGTGCAGAAGGACCTGACCTGCCCCGGACCCGCAGGCCCGATCCCGGTGCGCTTCTACGACGTCCGGGCCGAGCGCGATCCCGGGCCCTGCGTGCTGTTCATCCACGGCGGCGGTTTCGTGATCGGCGATCTCGACGTCTACAACGCGCTGTGCACCGAGATCTCGCACCATCTCGACCTGCCGGTGGTCTCGGTCGATTACCGGCTCGCCCCCGAACACCCCTTCCCCGCCGCGCCCGACGACTGCGAGGCGGCAGCGCGCTGGATCGCGACCTCGCCGGGCGAGCTGGGTCGCGAGATCACCGGGCTCGTCATCACCGGCGACAGCGCCGGGGGGAACCTGACCATCGTCACGACCAACCAGCTGATGAACGATCCGGCGGGCGTGCCGGTGATCGTCCAGGCACCGATCTATCCGGTCGCCTCCGACGTCAGCGAACACCCCAGCCTCGCGCTGTTCGCCGAAGGCTTCCTGCTGACCGGCGCGGCGATGGCGTGGTTCACCGACCAGTATGGCGCCGACAGCGCCGATCCGCGCAACATGCCGATGGTGGGCGACTGCTCGAACACTCCGCCCACCGTGCTATGCACCGCCGGGCTCGATCCCTTGCGCGATTCAGGGCGGGAATACGCCGCACACCTGGTGCAACTCGGCACGGAAGTGGTCTATCTCGAGTTCCCCGGCATCATTCACGGCTTTACCACGCTGCGAAAAGCGATACCGAGCGGCCAGAGCGATCTCGAGGCCTTCCTCGATGCGACGAAACTGATGGTGGAGCGATACAGGTGAGCGACACGCTCGGATACCGCCCCTGCGTGGGCGTGATGCTGGTAAATGGCGACGGCAAGGTGTTCGTCGGACGCCGGATCGACAACAAGGAAGGCGACTGGTGGCAGATGCCGCAGGGCGGCGTCGACGAGGGCGAGGACCTCAAGGATGCCGCCATGCGCGAACTCGCCGAGGAAACCGGGGCGAGGCCCGAGCACGTTACCATCCTCAAGGCGATGGACGAGCCGGTGCGCTACGACCTGCCCGAGGATCTGATTGGCAGGCTGTGGGGCGGCAAGTACCGCGGGCAGGAGCAGGTCTGGTATCTCGCGCGCTTCTCGGGCACCGACGAGGACATCGACCTCGAAGCGCACGATCCACCCGAATTCTGCGACTGGAAATGGGCCGAGCCCGACCAGCTCCCCGACCTGATCGTGCCGTTCAAGAAGCGCGTCTACCGCGCAGTGGTCGAGGCGTTCCGCGAACTGGTCTGAACGGCGCCGTTACCCACGCGCGAGCCGGGGTGACACGGGTTAATTTGATTGAGTCACTGCCGCTTCGGGCATCACCGCCTCGGCGGTCTGGATGCGCGCGGGCGGGCCGGCGGCGATCCGCGCGGAAAGCGTCTGCGTTTCGGGACAGGTCGCACCGCACAGCGATTCGAGCTTGGCGAGATTGTCGCGCGCCTTCTCGAGCGCACCCTTCTCCACCAGCGCCTCGCCCTCGCCGGCAATCGCGGCAAGGTTGCGCGGGTCGCGGGTCAGCGCTTCGCGGTAGTAACGGATCGCCTTGCCCTGCAACTGGTCGGCGCGGGCGGCCTCGGCGAGGCGCAGGAAGATCGGCGTGTGGCCCGGATCGACTGCCAGCGCGGCCTCATAGGCATCGATCGCGCCCTGCGTATCGCCCTTCGCGAGCAGCGCCTTGCCCTCGGCTATGAGCATGCCCGCGCGCGGCGCGGGTTCGCGATCGCCTGCCCAGCCCACGCTCGATGTCACGGCGAGTGCCAGCGAAAGGGCGGCGGCGGCGGGTGCGAAACGCATGATCGTCTCCAGGGAAAGTAAGCGTCCGGAAGGTGGCGTATCAGCCATAATCGGCATGGCTAACACGTTCACCCTGCACAGGCGATGAAAAATCCGTCCGTACCGTCTTGATACGGCGTGAGCCGCGTCCCGGCCCCGCGGCTGCGCCCGAGCGGGAGATCGGTGCTGCGCGCCGCCAGCCCGGGATTGCGGGCGAGGAAGGCATCGAACTGCCCCGCCCCTTCCTCGTCGAGCAGCGAACAGGTGACGTAGACGATCCGGCCGCCAGGCTTGACCAGCTTCGCCGCGATATCGAGCAAATGCGACTGGATCGCGGTCAACCGCGCAAGCTCCTGTTCGTCGAGCCGCCAACGCGCTTCGGGATTGCGTCGCCAGGTGCCCGTGCCCGAGCACGGCGCATCGATCAGCACCGCATCGGCCCGACCCGCAAGATCGGCCAGCGCCTCCAATTCCTGCTGCGGATTGAGCAGGACGGTTTCGATACCGGTCGCCCCGGCCCGCTCGGCGCGCGGCGCGAGGCGCGACAGTCGGCCCCGATCGGTATCGGCGGCGACGAGGCGGCCGAGCCTGTCCATCGCGGCTGCCAGCGCGAGCGTCTTTCCGCCCCCGCCCGCGCACAGGTCGATCACCGTCTCGCCCGGCTGCGCCCCGACCGCGAGGCAGGCGAGCTGCGAACCGGTGTCCTGCACCTCGATGTGACCTTCGCGAAAAGCGGGCCATTGTTCGATCGAAGTCCCGGTCGCGATGCGCAGGCCATG
>JBFOLW010000052.1:0-3652 GCA_040830305.1 Erythrobacter sp. | reverse complement strand
CAGCCCGGTGAAAGTCAGCAGGTTGGCGGACACACCCGCATTCGCCAGCGCAAGGCCGACCCGGTTGAGCGGCGGGTCGCTGAGCGGGCGGAGCTTTGCATCCAACCTCGTCGTATCAGCCCCAGCTTATCAGCCCCATCCATGCCCCGGTCATTGCCGTCGCCATGTTTCCCGCGATCCAGCTCCGCATCCCCAGGCCCGCCACTTCGGCACGACGTTCGGAACACAGGGTGCCGATGGTCGATACCAGCAGCCCCACGCTGGCGAGGTTGGCCACGCCGCACAGGGCATAGGTCACGATCAACAGACTGCGCGGCGAGAAAGTGGCGGCAGGAAGCGCGGCGAGTTCGAGATAGGCGACGTATTCGTTGAGGATCGCCTTCGTGCCCATCAGGCTACCAGCCGCTTGCGCTTCGCCCCAGGGCACACCGATCAACCACATCAGTGGCGCGAAAGCCCAACCGAACACGCGCTTCAGCGTCAGCGGCTCGCCGTCGACCAGCGGGAGCAGCGCAAGAGCCTGATCCGCCAACGAAACCAGCGCGAAGACCACGATGATGACGGCAATGACTGCAAGGAAGAGCTGTATGCCGTCCATCGTGCCCTTCACGATCGCATCGATGCTCGATTCGTATTTCAGCCCCGGTTCGTTGCGCACCGGTTCCTCGCCTGCTCTGTTATCGCTCTCTTCGCCCGGCACCATCAGCTTCGCCACCAACAGCGCGGCGGGGAGCGAGATGAGCGAGGCGGATATCATATGGCCCACCGCATCGGGCACGGTCCGCGACAGGGTCGTCGCATAGAGGATCAGGATCGCGCCGCTTATTGTCGCCATCGCCAGCACCATGACCTGAAACAGGTCTGCCCGGCTCATCTTCGCGAAATAGGCGCGCACCACCAGCGGGCTTTCGACCACGCCGAGGAAGATGTTCGCCCCGCCCGACAGACCGACGACGCCGCTGACCTCGAGCGTGCGGCGCAGCAGGTAGGAGAGGCCGTTCACCAGCCAGCGCAGCACGCCCCAGTGCCACAGCAGCGCCGCAAGCGCGGAGAAGACGATTACCAGCGGCAGGATCTGGAAGGCGATGACGACCGGCGCCTCGGTGCCTTCCTTGAGCTCGAACGGCAGCGGCGCGCCGCCGAGATAGCCGAACATGTAGGACGAGCCATCGAGCGTGGCGCGCTCGATCGCGGCGACCGCTTCATTGGCCAGCGTCACTGCGTCCCAGACGATCGGTACGCGCACGATCAGGAGCGCGAGCGTGGCCTGAAGCGCCAGCGCGCCGGCAATCCAGCGCCACGAAGGACGGCTGGCGCGGTTCTCGGACAATCCCCACGCAAGCAAGACCAGCAACAGGATGCCGGCAAGCCCGCGAAACTGGTCGAAAATCTCCAAATGCGCCCCCGTCGGCCGGTTAATCCTTGCCCTTCAGCAGGCTGTCCAGCGCCAGCGTGTCATGTTCGCGAAAGGCGATCAGCGCAAGCGCCGCTCCAGCCACGGTGATCGAAGGAAAGAACAGCAGGTTCGCGTCTTCGGGATTGGCGAAGAGGTAGCGGCCGAACGGGTCGAGGAAATGGCGCCAGATGGGAAAGGCTCCGCCGACGAGAACGATCGCCGAACCGATCAGCGAATAGCGACGGAACAGGCCAAGCACGACCAGCGCACCAATCACCACCTCGACCGTCGCGAAGGCGAGCTGGAAGGAATTCGCCGCGCCGACGCCGCCGTAGTATTTTTCGGCCAGCTTGGTGCCCATTCCGTCGCCGAACAGGCGCACACTGCCCCACAGGACGAGCAGCATGCCGGTGCCGACACGCATAATGAGAAGGGAAATCTTGGCAAGCATGGTTTGTCTCCGTTGGCCCGCGCGCGATGCTATCCGCGGCGCCAGGCGTGATACTTTTCGACGAGGTTGAGCAGGCCTTCGGGCTTGTGCTTCTTCTTCCACTCGCCGGCAGCGAACTTGTTGGCTTCGGCCAAGGTCGGATAGGAATGGATCGTGCCGAGGATCTTGTTGAGGCCGAGCTTGTGCTTCATCGCCAGCGCATATTCGGCCAGCAATTCTCCCGCATGCGCGCCGACGATCGTTGCGCCCAGGATCGTGTCCTTGCCCGGCGGTGTTAGCACCTTCACGAAGCCCCTGGTCTCGCTTTCGGCAATCGCCCGGTCGAGATCGTCGAGATCGTAGCGGGTGACCTCGTAGTCGATCCCCTGCTCTCTCGCCTCGCTCTCGTTGATCCCGACCCGCGCAACCTCGGGATCGAGGAAGGTCACGGCGGAAATGACGCGGTAATCCGCCTTGACCCGCTTGAACTGGCCGAACAGCGCGTTGACGCTCGCGAACCACGCCTGGTGGCTGGCGGTGTGGGTGAACTGGACCGGGCCCGCCACATCGCCCGCGGCATAGATATTGGGGAATTTGGTGGCGAGGAAATCGTCGGTCACCACCGTCTTGTCGGTATCGATGCCGATCTCTTCCAGCCCGTAGCCCTTGAGCCGCGCGGCACGGCCGACCGCCACGATCAGCGTGTCGAAGGGGATCGCCACTTCTGCGCCATCGTGGCTGGCGACAAGCTGGTCCTGTTCGACCCGCATGGCGCGGTGCCCGGTCAGAACGTGGACGCCCGAGGCTTCGAGCGAAGATTTCGCCAGCGCTGATACCTCGATGTCTTCGCGCCCGAGGACGCGGTCCTCCATTTCGACCTGGGTCACGCGCGACCCCAGCCGCGCGAGTGCCTGCGAAAGCTCGCAGCCTATGGGGCCTCCTCCCAGCACCGCGACACGAGCGGGAGCATGGTCCATCTTGGCGAAGGCATCCCACATGGTGTCGCTGGTCAGATAGCCGCTGTTCTCAATCCCCTCGATCGGGGGGACGAGGGGTTCGGCCCCCGCAGCAATCACGATCGCACGCGTGGTCAGGCGCTGCGTTGCTCCATCGTTGCGAGCGATTTCGACCGTCCACGGGTCGATCACCTTGGCATAGCCTTCGACCACGTCGACGCCGAGGCCTTCGTATCGCTCGACGCTGTCATGCGGTTCGATCGCCTTGATTGCGCCCATGACGCGCTCGATGGTCTTGCCGAAGGGCACTTCGGGCTCGACCGCCTCCAGCCCGTAACGGTCCGCCCGGCGCATCTGCTCGGCCACCTTGGCGCTCTTGATCAGCGCCTTCGAGGGCACACAGCCGGTATTGAGGCAGTCGCCGCCCATCTTGTTCGCCTCGACCAGCGTGACCTTGGCCTTGACCGTTGCGGCAATGAGCGACGAGACGAGACCCGCCGACCCAGCGCCGATTACGACCAGGTTGCGATCGAAGCTCTTGGGCTTGTCGAAGCCCGCATAAACCTTGCGCCGCTTGATCCAGGCGATGATGGCCTTGGCGATCCACGGGACGAAAGCCAGCGCTGCGAAGGAGCCGAGCAGCATGGGCGACAGCAGCCCGCTCGCGCTTTCGATCTGCGCCAGCTGCGTGCCTGCATTCACATAGGCGATCGTGCCGAGAAGCATGCCGACCTGGCTCACCCACGCATAGGTCAACGTCTTCATGCGGGTCAGACCCATGACGAGATTGACCACGAAGAAGGGGAACAGGGGGATCATGCGCAGGGTGAAGAGATAGAATGCCCCGTCGCGCTCGAGCCCGTCGTTGAT
>JBFOLW010000051.1:0-3000 GCA_040830305.1 Erythrobacter sp. | reverse complement strand
TCACGCTCTATGGCGAAGGCGCGCGCGGCGCGCTGGGCCGCGGCGGGACCTATACGATCAAGGGCAGCGAGGAGGCGGCAACGGGCTTCTCGCTCTACATGGACCCGCTTCTGGATGCGCTCGCTCCGGCCACGGCCGACGAGGCGAAGCGGCTGTTCCTCCCGCTGGGCCACGACCGCGATGCCGCGGCGCGGCTGCGCGCAATCGGCTGGCGCACGGTAGCGGCGGTATCGGATGGCGACGATGCGAGCGCTCTCGGCTGTTCGCACAGACTCGAGGGCAAGGAGCCCACCGCGCTCTAGGCGGCCTGCCACTGTGGGTACTTTTGCATCACCCCGGTAAACAGCTCGGATTTGATCAGCCGCTTGAGCCAGGCCTGCAGGCTAGGCAGGTCTTGTGCATCGAACCACGCGCGGTCCGCATTGGCGAACTGGCGGATGAAGGGAAAGATCGCGATATCGGCAAAGCCGCGCTCGTCGCCGCACAAATAGGCACTGGCGGCGAGCCTCGATTCGAGACCACGCAGTATTTCCATCGCAGCCGAGCGGTGCTCTTCGGGGTCCACATCTTCATAGCGTGTGGCGTATTTGTAGCGGTCGAGATGATGCTTGAAGAGGCCATCGTTCGCCTCGACCAGCGCCGGATCGTCGCGCTCGAGCCAGCCCTCGGGATCGTTTCTCGCCAATGCCCAGCGCATGAGGTCGAGGCTTTCCTCGAGCACTTCGCCATCCTCGGTCACCAGCACCGGCACCGTGCCCTTGGGCGAGGCCTCGAGCATTTGCGGCGGCTTGTCGCGCAGGACGACCTCGCGGTGTTCGTATTGCGCGCCGCTTACGCTCAACGCCATGCGCGCGCGCATGGCGTAGGGGCAGCGACGGAAGCTGTAGAGGATCGGTTCAGCCATCCGCGTCCGCATCCTCGCGCCTGCCGACGTGTTCGGCCCCGCGTGCCTCGGCCAGCAATTCCTGCCGCTGGCGTTCGGCGTAGCGGGCGCGCTGCTCCTCGCTGCGTTCGTCCCAGCAGCGATGGCAACTCACGCCTTCTTCAAAATGCTCATGCGTCATGTCTTCGACGCTCAGCGGACGGCGACAGGCGCGGCAGAGCGTGTGCTCGCCCAGCTTGAGGCCGTGGCGCACACTGACGCGCTCGTCGAACACGAAGCACTCGCCGTGCCAGAGGCTTTCGGCCTCGGGCACATGCTCAAGATAATTCAAAATGCCGCCCTTGAGGTGGAAAACCTCCTCCACCCCCTCCGCGCGCGCGAAGGCGGTCGATTTCTCGCAGCGGATCCCGCCGGTGCAGAACATGGCGATTTTCGGCGAGCGGCCCTCCGCCTCGATCTCTGCGCGCTTGGCGCGGAACCATTCGGGAAATTCGCGGAAGCTCTTGGTTTCGGGATCGATCGCGCCTTCGAACGTGCCGATCTGCACCTCGTAATCGTTGCGCGTATCGATCAGGATGGTGTCGGGATCGGAAATCAGCGCGTTCCAGTCCTCGGGGGCGACATAGGTGCCGACACCCGCCAGCGGATCGAGATCGGGCTGCCCCATGGTCACGATCTCGTTCTTGAGCCGCACCTTGGTGCGATGGAACGGCATGGTCGCGGCGCGCGATTCCTTGACCTCGATCTCCGCACAGCCGGGCAGCGTGCGCACATGCGCGAGCACGGCCTCGATTCCCTCGTCGCTCCCCGCGATCGTCCCGTTGATGCCCTCGCGCGCCAAGAGCAGAGTGCCGCGAACACCGGCATTCTCCATGCAGGCGAGCAGATCCGGCTTAATTGCCGCAGGATCGTCGAAGCGCGCGAACTGGTAGAGCGCGGCGATACGGATCGGGAGGGTGTCGGTGGTCTGGGTCACGCGGCGGCCCCTAGCAAAGCTGCCGCCACGCTGCATCCCCTTCGCACTATCCCTCGAACTCCGACGGATCGGGACCCAGCCGCCCTTCGGGATCGTCGAGCGCATCGATCCGCGCCATCTGCTCGTCCGACAGTTCGAACGACAGCGCGGCGAAGTTCTGCTCGATATGGTCGCGGCTGGTCGATTTGGGGATCGGGCACAACCCGTGCTGGATGTGCCAGCGCAGCACCACCGCGCTGGGCGGCTGGCTGGTCTCGCCCGCGATCTCCTGGATCGCGCCCGCATCCATTCCGCCACCCTGGCCAAGCGGCGACCAGCTTTGCGTGACGATACCCATGTCCTCGTGGACATTGCGCAGCGCACGCTGCTGGAAGCCGGGGTGCAGTTCGATCTGGTTGAGCGCGGGTGTCACACCGGTTTCACCGACAATCCACTTCAAATCCTCTTCGCGGAAGTTCGACACGCCGATCGACTTCGCCTTGCCTTGGTCGCGCAGCGCGATCAGCGCCTTCCAGGTCTCGACGAACAGGTCCTTTTCGGGGCAGGGCCAGTGGATCAGCAGCATGTCGACATGATCGCGGCCGAGCCGCTCGAGGCATTTGTCGGCCGCCTTCAGCGTGCGGTCGTAGCCCTGGCTCTCGTTCCAGATCTTGGTCTGGAGGAAGATGTCGGACCACTCGCCGATCCCTTCGCCCACACCGCGTTCGTTACCGTAGACCGCGGCGGTATCGACCAGCCAGTAACCGACATCGAGCGCAGTTTTCACGGCCTGAGCCGCTTCCTCTTCCTCGATCTGCCAGGTGCCGAAGCCGAGCTGCGGCAGCCGGCGGTCATCGTTGAGCTTCAAAGTGGGATAATCGGTCATAAGGTCTCCTTTGCCCTATCAATCATGCAGGGCGGCTTTGTTTCCGCGGCTTGACTGGACCCCGCCGGCCCCCTAACCCGCGCCCCGCATTTGAGGCGGCTGTTCGCCTCTCCGATCCATCCCTTGGTCGAGTCCTGTCGAAGGACCTCGTGGATCCCCGGGCAGGGGAAAAGGCGTATTCATGGCAAATGTTACTGTAATCGGCGCCCAGTGGGGCGATGAAGGCAAGGGCAAGATCGTCGACTGGCTCGCCAGCAGGGCGGATGCCGTCGTGCG
>JBFOLW010000050.1:0-2031 GCA_040830305.1 Erythrobacter sp. | reverse complement strand
TTGGCGTGCAGGCTCGCGACATAGCTCTGCGATGGATCGGATTCGCGCCGCTGCGCAATCGTCTGTTCGAGCCGGGATAACGTGTCCATGCGCCGCGCTATGCACGGGCGATACGCGCAGCGTCAATCGGAGTTGCGGTGGATCAGAAAGCGTCCGACCAGCAGGCCCGTAAGCCCCACGACCAGCAGAGTGAGCGTGCCCGGTTCCACCAGCCGCGCGGCAATCCCGGCAGGGCCACCGAGGTCCGCGAACTGCGCGGCCAGCGAAATGATCTGGCTGGACATGACGTTTTTATACCAATCGGGGCCGAATACGCAGTTAACAGCTACGCCGCTGTCCCGCTGCGGGACAGCGATCCTGTCAGCCGCGCGCTGGCAATCCCGCTGCCCGCAAGGCGGCATGCGCCTCGGCAATCGTGTGCTCGCCGAAGTGGAAAATCGATGCAGCGAGCACGGCGCTGGCGTGGCCGCGCGTCACCCCCTTGACCAAATGGTCCAGCGTTCCGACACCGCCGCTGGCAATCACGGGAACCGAAACCGCATCGGCAATCGCACGGGTCAGGTCGACGTCGTACCCCTGCCGGGTGCCATCGCCGTCCATCGACGTGACGAGCAGTTCGCCCGCACCCAGCTCGGCCAGCTGGATCGCGTGTTCGACAGCGTCGATCCCGGTCGGCTTGCGCCCGCCATGGGTGAAGATTTCCCAGCCGCGCACTTCGCCGCTGGTCGAGGCGCGCGCATCGATGCTGGCGACGACGCATTGGCTGCCGAACTTCTCGGCGATTTCGCGGACGAGCTCCGGACGGCTGACGGCGGCGGAATTGACCGCGATCTTGTCCGCGCCCGCCAGTAGCAGCGCGCGCGCATCCTCGACGCTGCGCACTCCGCCGCCGACTGTCAGCGGCATGAAACAGACCTTGGCGGTGCGTTCGACCATGTCGAGCAGGGTCCCGCGACCTTCATGGCTGGCGGAAATATCGAGGAAGCACAGCTCGTCCGCGCCGGCGGCATCATAGGCCTGCGCCTGCTCGACCGGATCGCCCGCATCTTTCAGATCGACGAAATTGACGCCCTTGACCACGCGCCCGTCGGCGACGTCGAGACAGGGGATGACGCGAATGCGAACAGTCATGACTGCCCCGCCACCCGAAGCGCCGCCGCAAGGTCGAGACGACCGTCATAGAGCGCGCGCCCGGTGATGACGCCTTCGATACCTTCATGCGCAGCAGCGGCCAGCGCTTCGATATCCTCGATCCCCGCGACACCGCCGCTGGCAATCACCGGGATATCGACCTGCTCCGCGAGACCGACCGTGGCTTCGAGATTGACGCCCTTGAGCAATCCGTCGCGCCCGATATCGGTGAACAGCAGGCTGGCCACCCCCGCATCCTCAAACCGGCGGGCAAGGTCGATCACGGGTACGTCGGAGACGTCGGCCCAGCCCTCGGTCGCGACCATGCCGTCCTTCGCGTCGACCGCGACAACCACGCCGCCCGGATGGTGGCGCGCCATGTCTTTCACGAACTCAGGATTCTTCAGCGCGGCCGAGCCCATGACGACGCGTGTGACCCCGGCTGCGAACCAGCTTTCGACATCATCGCGCGTGCGGATGCCGCCACCGAGCTGGACCCGGCCCGGGAAGGCCGCGACGATCGCCTCGACCGCCTGGCGATTGCGCGCCGAACCGGCGAACGAGCCATCGAGATCGACCACATGCAGGAAGTCGGCCCCGGCCTCGGCGAACAGTTCCGCCTGTGCAGCGGGATCGTCGCCATAGACCGTCGCACGGTCCATATCGCCCTCGGCAAGGCGCACGACTTCGCCGCCTTTCAGGTCGATCGCAGGAAAGACGATCATGACTCTATATCCATTGCGGCACCGGCCCACACCCCCACCCGTCCACCCACATAAAACCGTGCCGTTGGTGGCAGGGAGGGGGAGCGGGCTGGCAAGGTCACGACGCACATCACGGTTTCCACTCCAGGAACTTCGACAGCAGATCGAGACCGTAGGCCTGGCTCTTCTCCGGATG